>NZ_JAWJTF010000037.1:0-76373 GCF_048836525.1 Nostoc sp. CALU 546 | reverse complement strand
GTTAGGGTGGGGTAAAACCTTCGTTAATCAGCTATTTCAGACTTGTGTACACACCGTAGCCTTTTTAAGGGGGGTTGTGAGAATCAATAAGTGCCTAAAATTACAGCCAACCACTTTTAAAACATCCTCTGAAACTCGTTTCATCGAGATTGGCTAATTACTAACGAGAACATCCAACTTTTATAAGTTTTCCTTGCAAGCGATAAGTCACTGTCCCACAAACAAAACCTGCCGACTGAGGTTCTACATAAGTCCGCTTTGGTGGGTTTTGTTTATCTAGCCGCAACTTCCAATCACCAGAGATTTTTTCTAGAGTAGGATACTTACTTAAAAATTGTGAGTCTGCAACAATATCACGAGGGCCCTTAACACTTACCTTAGAACTATTGATGTAGATATTAGAATCATAAACAACATTTGTATTTTTAGTATTATTATTAACCTGTTTTCCAGGGAAAGCATAAAGAATGTTCCTAAGAATTCTGACATCAGATGACGTATGAGCAAATATTTGCCCGCCATTAATTTCTGGACTTTGATTATTTAAAACAGCTGTGTTATTGACAATATCAACATGCTCACTCAAAAATGCATGAATACCTGATCCACCATTATTAAATGTAAGATTGTTTTGAACTAAAGTGTATCCTTTATATGCACCCAATTTTGAGTTATTCTGATCATTTCTTGTACTATCAATAATAATGCCATTACCGTCTGTGATCTTTCCAACTGCAATCCAAGGGATATACATACGATTGTTGTAGGACTTGTTGTTGGTAACAAACATCTTGTATCCCCGGTTGTTGTCAGAATTCCAATTGTTCAACATCGAAATGCCACTGCAACCATAAACGCTGTACCAGGCATTATCGAACACCACATTATTATCTATTGTTACGTAGTCCGATTCAATCGCTGAAATGCCTGCTCCTCCACACTTGTGTACCTTGTTATTGACAATACGTATATGGCGGCTATGACCATTTGTTCGTCCATCTACATTGATGCAATTTCCATTCGTCAGCGGGTTTAGTTTGTTAGTTTTCTGACTCATCGCATAATCAAGGGTTATATTGGCATTGTTTCCGATGACTTCTAACCCGTTGATCTCGATATATGAAGCTCCATTTGAAACTAAGATACCATTCCATGTATTGTGCTGAATTTTTGGTAAATGCCCAGGATATGCTTTATATTTAATCCATGCTTTTGCAGTTCCAGAACGTTTAATATGTACTACACTCCCAGCCTTTGCTGAATTTGTGTACACTCCATTCATAATCAATACTGTATCGCCAGGATTAGTTAGATTTGCTGCCTTTTGAATAGTTCTAAAAGCGGATGAAGTAGAGAGTCCGCTATTTTTGTCGTTTCCAGCACCACTAACATAGTATGTTTTCGGTGTTACTTGAGCGCTGATTAGCTCACGGCTGGATAGGAGCGTTTCCTTGTTAGTGGATATTTGATGGACGTTTTCAACTAAAGGTACTTTTATACTTTCTCCCTCAGCCAAAAGACTTAATACTACAGGAATTGCAAGATATGCGCTGAAACTGAAACCTTGAATTACCACAACAAAAGGCTCCTTGATATGCACTACTTAACAAAAATATCAGGATATCCAGTGATTTTGAATACTCTTTTGGATACAGAATACAATAGAGCCGACCTGACTAGCTTCCCCGATTTCCATCTTGTCCATAGGCTTGCCAAGCCAAGTCTACCAATCCATCAACGATCGCAGCTGCTACAACTGCATTCCCTTTGCGACTGTCAATTGTAATATGAGGCACTAGAGAGTCTTGTAAACGCTCCTTAGCTTCATCAGCATTTACAAATACCACTGGAGTCGCAATTATTAAAGCAGGTCTAATTTCCTCAGCTTCAATTAAATCTACCAGTGCAGTCAATGCCGTTTGTGCTTGACCAACCACAAAAATACCTTCTGGATAACGCTTTGCTAAGGTTTCTATTCCCCATGCTGCGCGAGTTTTTTCTTTTTGAGGGCGTGTTAGAGCTTCCATGCTGCAATACAGCGGATTAGCAAAGGTGTTTTGAATGTCAGATGCAATACCTACTTGTACCATCGGCACATCTACCACAATCGTGGTACGCGCGGCTAGTGCTGCGGCTCCAGCTTGCAAGGCACGCTCAGAAAAGCGAATCAAAGACTTATACTCAAAGTCAGCCGTGGCGTAGATTACCCGACGCACAATCTCATACTCTGCGGGTGAAAAGACATGAGCACCAATTTCACTATCAATAATTGCTAAACTTTGAGCATCAGTTACGTGCCATTCCATTTTTGTTGAGCTTCTCAAATATTAGCTTTCAGCTTATCAGCTTCAGAGAGTTAAGAGTTAGGAGTTAGGAGTGATAAGTTAATTAAAAACTCCTAACTACTCACTCATAACTCATTACTGGAAGAAGGCCGACTGAAAATAGGAGATAAGTAGGCAACCAAGACGCCAATGAGAAACCCAGAGATATTGCGAACTAGAGGTAACCAGTCACTTGTGCGTGTCACCACTGGCCCAATGCCAAAGGCAATAAACAAGATTCCCCACAAAGGTGAGAAAATTAAAGCCCATTGCCAAGCAAAAACTTGTCCTTTCTCGCGGGGTTGAGCTGCAAATCCACAAATCACCCCACCAATAACTGAGGTAATCAAGGTGAGAATCCACTGTTCTCGTGGCAGTCCGGGGACAACATTGCAACCACCTTTGATTAAACAGCCTTTAACCGATTCTAAAGCTTGCAGAATGGCTTGGTCTTCGCCTTGTTCGCGGACAAAGTACAAATTACCAAAACGGGTTTGCAATTCTATCCAGAAAGTCCGGGGTAAAAGCTTATAAACAGCATCGCCGACACTAAAACTGAGAATGTTACCGCCACGAGAATCGGCAACTAGTAAAATACTTTTGTCATCCAAGCCCCAATATTTTATAACTGCGCGACCTGGGGTGCGATCGTACTGAGTCAATACTCGCAGTTTCCAGCCTGTATCGGCTTCAAACTGCTCTAAATCTTTGACAAGCTTTTCTTCTTGCAGCACAGGCAGAGATTTAGCTAAGTCTACAACTGGGGTAAAGGTGTTAGGGAGTAACTCAGGATTGTCATAAGCCAGTGCTGGGGGAGAATGCATGACCCAAATTGACCCAGCCAGGAAAAATATTGCAATAGATACGAGAATTCGTCGCCAAAAACAAGATTGCATGGACGTTTTTATACAAATATCAACGGTAAAAGCGAACAGGTTGTTTTAAAAGAGTACTAGAAAAATGATAGTTCTTTACACTTGTTTACTTTACTCTAATCTAGGGGATCAAAGCAAAGCGTTTTTGGGGATTAGGGATTGGGGAGTGGTATTCGTGAGAATTTAAGATAATGTGTATTTTGTCAATCGGTTAAAATACTCAAAATGACTAAGCCATAGCGGAGTTCCCCATACAATAAAAGTGGAATGATTGGATTTGGGGAACAATCTTTTCTCCTAAAAAGACGGCTTGATTAAAATATGCTTCACTCGTTTTCCCAAATTGCTGAATACAACGCCAAAGTTTATCCATAAACAAAAATGGCTTTTTTAAGCTGATGAAATACCACCTTTTAACACTGCAACAATAAAAATAAACAATGCTCTACGCCCTTTTTCTGCTCAATCTTCATCATCGAAATTGTTTTCCCAGCTAGTGGCATCGTTATAATCGTCATTAACGCGGTATACCTCTGCTTTGCTCCGACGATTTTCTTGCTTTAGGACTTCTCGTTCTCGCAACGTGAGTGGTGGTTTTTCATTGCTTGGTAAGCGATCGCCTGTTCGTCTCGCAGGTTTTTGGCGCGTGAAATTTCTCCAAGCAGCTTTCACGCCAACAAAAATAGTCCGTGTACCTACTTGCAGATTTTGAGCCTGAATTCTTGCACTATCAAGACTTTGGTCAACTTGTTTCACTACTTGACTAGCACTTTTTACACCTTCACCGACATCATCAGTTAAGTCAGTGATTTCTAAGCCAGTTACGCGGATAGCTTCTAGAGTGGGCGGTAACTCCCGTGACAGGGTATCAAATAGCTTTTCTGCACTGCGAGCCGCGCGTGCTAACTCCTGCAAAGCCGGTATTGCCGCCACTAAAACCGCAGTCAAGCTTGTGGCGACTAAAAGTAAGGAAAGTCCCAACCAAAACAGGGGTTCAATCACGGTTGTATCATTTATGAGCGTTCTAATTCCTGGGGAAGCGAATCTGAGTCTTCCACAGATGCTTGTCGCTTCAAGACTTGGCTTTCTCGCTGACTGGCATCTACACCAGCTGCGATCGCTTCCCGTAATCTATCTAAAGTCTCATCCCAGTTTCGTAGTGCGCTAGCAGAGAGACGATCTGCCTGGATTTGCACACTCGTTGATAAATCTTCTGCCAATTCTGGGATAGCATTGGCAGATTTTTTCAAAATTTTACGCGTTTCGCGCCCTGTGCGTGGAGCGACAAGCAAACCGGTCAAAGCACCGATGGTAGCCCCCAGCATCAAACCGCCAATAAATACTCCAGAACGGTTATTAGACATCTTATTGTTTCTCTCCTTACACCCATTTTAGGTGGGTTGTCTCCCCTTGCAAGACTCAACCGATTTTATCCAGTTAATCTATCGTGACAAAATATCAGCCAGAAATGTTGCTTTTATTCATTAATATCAAAAGCATTAATTACTTAATAATCCAAAAATATCCGTATATCCCCAAGTTTAGAACCTCCGACAAGCCTTCTGGCGGGGTTTCTTTGTGTTAGCACATCCCTCGTAGTTCCGTACCCTTCTCCTGACGGAGACGCTCTTGCTAGCAAACTTAAAGACTAAGGGATGAGAAGGGGGAGCGATCCCTACGCCAGAAGCTAATGCACCATGAGGTATCTTACTACGGACTCCTCTCAGTGTCCCTCGTCAGCCCTAATTATAAATGTTCATGTGAACCTGACATAACTCATTTTCCAACTGTTCTTTTCCCCGTTATTAACTCTAGCTTCGGAAAATAACGCTGCCAGATTTGCCTTCCTAGCAAAAGTAGACTGATAATTTGCCGCACTTGTTGAATTTGTATTTGTAGCGCTTGATTTCTCTGCCGTAAGTTATGGATATTCTGCTGACTGAGATAAATATTTTCGGGTGCTTTATTCAGTGCTGTATGGGTACAACTTTCATAGGCGGTTAATCTATCTGCTATGTATGCTAGCTGCTGCTTGAGTTGCCACACCCGCCAAGCCACATACAGTAGTGTCAGGGAAATGAGGGTGTTAATTATGACAACTAAAATTACCATTGTTTATCTTCAATATTAGCTTTGAGGATTTGTTCTATATACTTTGTTTGGCTCTGATTTAATGATTAAAAAATTAGAGGGTGAAAATTTAGTCTAACAAAGGCTGAAGGCTAAAAAATCGCCAATTTGCCAATTTTGTAACAACTATATGTCCACACCTCGCAAAACCACAGCTACAATTACTTTAGATTCACGACTCGGTTTGCGAAATCAACCCGTATGCTCAATAAGCCTCATCATTACTACGTCCCACTCCTTAACCTGATAACTCTATTCAATTTGCGATCTTTGTGGTGTGCAAGCACAATGGTATAGCCCCTTCAACAGACGGTGAGAGAACTACACTACACTCCTTGAAGGCTTACCAGCATCGTCTTTATTATTGTGCTCCTACCTCTACCAGTTTTCCAGCCTATTGCGTGAAGTTAACTAAATATTTTGCCTGTAAAAACCTCACTAATGGTTCACCAACCAAACATTGCTGGGTGTGGACTGGGGAAAAGGGAAAGGAGAGAGTCTATTAATTCCTCCTCCCTTAAGCTTTACCCTTTTCTCAGCCGAAGGCTTACCTGTCTCCCCTTAACCTCTTCCCTGCTGAAGACTTCCTCTTACTATTTCACTAATACTTTACCGATAATGATTATCTTTTTTTATACATCCAGTAGGAGTTGAGGATGTCAAAAAAATCACCATTGAATAATTTCTTTCGAGCTACTTTTGTTACTTTGACGATTGGATTTGTTGGGTGTGGAAATCAAGCTGCAAGAACCACATTCACTCAGACTACCACCCAGGTAGATGAGAATCTTCCTCAAGTCGTAGCGACTACAAGCGTACTGTGTGACTTAACCAGACAGGTTGCCGGAAATACAGTTAACCTCACCTGCTTAATTCCTCCTACTGCCAACCCCCAATTTTATAAACCAAAACAGGAAGATCGTGAAGCCATTGAGCAAGCTAATCTTATTCTTTATGCTGGTTATAATTTTGAACCAAATCTGATCAAATTAATTAAAGCGACTAAAAACCCAGCACCGAAAATAGCCGTTGGTCAACTGGCAGTGCCTAAGCCACAAAAATTCCAGGCAGGTGGTAAGAATGTAACTGATCCTCATCTTTGGCACAATACCAAAAATGCTATCAGAATGGTGGAGGTAATTAATAGTAACTTGAGAAAATTAGAATCTAGTGATGCAGAGGCTTATACCAGCAATACCAAAAAAATTACAAATGAACTGACTCAACTAGATAGCTGGATTAAGTCAAGAATTGCCAGTATTCCTGCCAAACAACGCCAGTTAGTTACAACCTATAATGGACTGGGTTATTACGCCAAAGCATACGATATTCCATTAGCGGGGGGATTACAAAGTATTAGTACTAACGAAAAACTCACAGCCGCACGAGTCAAAAATTTAGCTACAAATATTAAGCGGGCTAGAGTGCCAACAGTTTTTGCTAAGGTAGAAATTAACCCTAATTTGATTGAATCTGTAGCCACAGAAGCCGAAGTTAAAGTTTCTAACAGAAACCTGTATGCTGAGGGACTTGGAGAAGCAGGAAGCGACGGGGACACTTATCAAAAAATGATGATTGCCAATACACGCACAATTGTGGAAGGTCTAGGAGGGACATATTTGATGTTTCAAGTCAAAGCTGCTAGATAGCAATAACATCAATTTAGTAAATCTATAAACCAATACAGTTCAGATAAGACCAATACACTTGTCTTGACGGCGATTTATCGCGTCTCGAAAACCCACAATTTTGTACACTTAGCCCTTAACTGAACCGTATTGGTTTATAAACCTATTTTTTCAGTTGAAGAAGAATTCAGAAGTCAGAATTCTGTTCGATAAAATTCGGATTTTAAACGTTAAAAGAGATTCTTTTATTTAGACTTATCAAGTTTACAATCCCAAATCTAAAATTGACTCACCATCCCCAAGTACCAGGAGCGCCTTTAAATGGCCCAACAATATCACTAGTTATCCAACCGCCGTAGAAGTTACCGGGTTGTGGTTGCACCTCTTCGCTATCAACGTAGCATTTATCCATTAAATGAGCGTAAAAAGCTACGTAGTCTTTGAGAGATTCAAAGGCTGGTGTAGGGTTGGGATAGAACCAACAAGCATTATGAACTTCTTTGTCACCAACTTGAATGGTGTAGTAACCAGCACCTCCCTTCCACTCACAAAAGCTAGATTGTGGTGTCATTTGTAGATATTCCATTTTGATATCCGCAGGAGGAATGTAGTAAGAAGGAGGATGACTAGTTTCTAAAACACGTTTGGCGTTGTGGGTATCTGCAATTATTACGCCGTTAAAGATTATTTGGATATGTTTGCTTGTGTCCTCTAGACGAGGAGGACGGGGGTAATCCCAAACTGATTCTTGTCCGGGAGCGGGTTCGATGCGTTGAGAATTAACCATTTTAGATATCAGCAATTAGTAATGGCTTATATTTTTTAATATAAACCATTACTAATGCATTACTTATTTTCCAGTTTCTCACAATTTCCAATCTCAAATTTGTTTAACGCACCTGTTTAAGATTATCAACTTGCTTGGTAAACAACTCAGTGAATAAACTAAGCACAGTCCGTTCTTCACGCACTTTGATATTGGCGCTGATGGACATACCTGATTGCAAGGTAACATTTTTACCCCTAATCACTAAGGATTGCTTATCCAATGACACTTTTGCCGGGAATCTATAAAACTGATGGGTTTGGTCTGGCGGTAATGCGTCTGACCCTATGTCACTCACTTCCCCTTTGATATCGCCAAACTCGCTGTAAGGAAAGGAGTCAATTCTGACATCTACCTTCATGCCTTTCCGTACAAAACCGATATCTTTGTTGGTGATGAAAACTTCAGCTATATAGTTTTCATTGGGGACAATTTGCAGCAGTTTTGTAGTCGGATTCGCTACAAAACCAGGGTTTTTTGCTTGCAAATCAAAAACTGTTCCAGCTACAGGTGCGCGGAGTTCTTGATATCTAACGTTTAACTGTGTTTGAGATATTTTACTATTGACATCTGCCAAACGTTGTTCGTTATCTAGAAGAACTTTCGTGAATTGACTATCGATTTCGGCAATGCGTTTTTTGTTATTAGCTATATTGTCTACAATGTTTTTATCAGAAACAGCTACGGTATTACTTAGCTCTTGCCGTCCTTTTTGAATATCAAACTGGAGGCGTTTTTGTTCTTCACCTAGTTGTGCTACTTCCGCTGCGAGGGTTTGTACTTGTTGTTGTTGGTTGAGATATTGAAGCTGAGAAATACCGCCTTCTTCTGCTAATATTTTAAGTTTATCTAGAATCTGCTGTTGAATTGCTAAACCGGCTTTAGTATCTTCTAGTTTGACTTGATTTTGAGACAGTTGTTTTTTGGTTTTCTCTATTTCTAATTCTGCCGCAGCTGATCGAGAATCTAACTCTCTTTTGGCAACTTCTAAACGTTGCTGTTCATCAATACCTAGTCTAGAATCTTGACCCGAATTTTTTAATTGAGTCCGCAATAGGTCATTTTCTGCTACTAGTGCTGCCCGACTTTTCAGCAGAAAAGCAGTTTCTTGTGGCAAATTACCGCGCAAAAATAACAGTTCTGAGCCTGTAGCATTACTCGCTCCCATTAATCGGCGATAAATCTGGTTTTCTTTCATTAATGCAATGCGAATCTGGTTCAAAGAATTTAATTCAGCAACAGGGGCTATGGAATCAAAGGTCAGTAGCAAATCTCCTGGCTTTACCTCTTGTCCATCTTTGACATTAACTGTTTTTACTACTCCGCTAACAGGAGCCTGAACTTCTTTGATTGTTCCTTCCGGCTTTAATTGCCCTGTTGCTGGCACTACTTGCTCAATTTTTGCAAAATAAGCCCAGGTAATTCCAAAACAGGCCAAAGCCATAAGAGTAACCATGATTGTACGCGACCAAATTGGAGATTGGCGCAAGACAACAGATTGCTCAAATTCTTGAGAACTTGAATTAATTAAAGACTCTTGATCAGCTTTCTGTTGTTTTGTCAGTATCGGTGAATCTTGTTTAGATCCATTTTTCTGATTGCCGTTTTTTTGATTCCCGTTGAGATGATTCCCATTAAGTTGAGTCATAACGATTTTGGATTTTAGATTTTGGATTTTGGATTTTAAATTTTTTGTAGGGTGGGCAATGTTTACCGATGCCAAAAACCTTTGCCCACAACTAATGACTAATTACAAGTTCACATCTTGTTGCTGATATAGATAATAATAATGACCTTTAGTAGCCATTAATTCTTGATGGCTTCCTTGTTCTATAACCCTGCTATTATCCATCACAACAATCATGTCTGCATTACTCACGGTGTTCAGGCGGTGAGTAATAAAAAATACTGTATCACCCTTGAATGCTTTGGCTAAATTCAGACAGATTTGCCGTTCTGTGGGATAGTCTAGGGCGCTAGTTGCTTCATCCAAAACTAATAATTTTGGTCGTTGTAAAACAGAACGAGCGATCGCAATTCTTTGTCGTTGTCCACCTGAAAGTGCTGAACCGCGTTCTCCCACCCGTGTGTTGTAACCGTTGGGCAAGTTCATGATAAACTCATGGGCGCACGCAACCTGAGCCGCTTCGATAATTTCTTCGGTTGTCGCATCGGGATTGGTTAGGGCAATATTTTCCTGAACACTGCCATCAAACAACAACGTTTCTTGGGGAACTACACCAATTTGTCGTCGCAGTGAATAAAGTTCCACTTTGGCGATATCATAACCATCAATCAAGATTCTGCCAGACTCAGTTTCGTAAAGTCTCAGCAGTAATTTCATCATCGTACTTTTACCAGAACCACTTTGTCCGACGATGCCGATAAATTTCCCTGGTGCAAATTCGAGGTTGACATTAGAAAGTTGTAGAGGGCCACTTGTACCAAAACGGAAGGAAACATTTTCATATTTCACTGCTCCCTTAATCGCAGGTAAGGGTATGTTGTAGCGGTCTGTTTCTCCTTCTTGTGGTGTATCGACAATATCGCTTAAACGCTCTAGAGACAAGGCAGTTTCTTGGAAGCTTTGCCAGAGTTGAGCTAAACGCAATATGGGGCTGGTGACGTAACCCGATATAATTCTAAAGGCAATTAATTCGCCTAAAGTTAATTCTCCTTGGAGTACTAGATAAGCTCCTACCCACAAAACTAGTAAACTGCTGAGTTTGTTGAGAAAGTTACTGGTAGAGTTAGCGAGGGTAGAAGTCACAACTGTTTTAAAACCAGCGGCGACAAACCGAGCATAACGCTCTTGCCAAGAAAAGCGCGATCGCAATTCGATATTTTGCGCTTTAACTGTTTGAATTCCTGACATCACCTCGACTAAATAAGATTGAGTTTCGGCGTTGCGTTCGGCTTTGGCGCGTAACTGTCTACTAATGGTGGGAGAAGCAATTAAGGTGATCACGATAAACACAGGAATTGTGCTTAAGCCTACCAAGGTGAGTTGCCAACTGTAAATCAGCATTACACCGATATAAACCACCGAGAACAGAGCATCTAAGCCCACCGTTAAGGCAGTACCCGTCAGGAATTGGCGAATATTTTCTAGTTCGTTGATCCGAGTAGAAAGTTCACCCACCGGTCGGCGTTCAAAATAACGCAGCGGTAAACGTAGTAAGTGGTCGATGATTTGCGACCCTAATCCCATATCGATCCGGTTAGTGGTATCGACAAATAAGTAGGTTCGTAAGGTAGTCAGGACTGCTTCAAATAGCCCGACTACTAATAGTAAAATCCCCAAAATATGTAGTGTACCAATACTATTTTGAGTGATAACTTTGTCGATAATTAACTGGACAACTAGCGGATTTGCCAACGCCGCCAACTGCACGAAAAAGGAAGCAATAAAAACCTCTATTAAGACTCGCCGATGCTTTGACAAATAGGGTATAAACCACCGTAAACTAAAGCGTTCTTGGGGTGTTTGATTGGTAGCAGTAAGCAGTAATACTCTCGCTTGGGGTGGGAAGGTGGTTGGATCAACATCTAATTGTTCAACCAATTGAGCAGGTTTGCAGCGCACAATTCCTTTAGATGGGACACCCACTACCACGGTATTTGCATCCGCTGCATATAAAACTGCAAAATTATCACCATAGCGAATCAATGCCGGTGTCGGAATGCGGGTCACTGAAGCAATCGGTATATCTACCAACTGCGCCTTAAGTCCGATCAACTCTGCCAGGTAAGCAGTAACTTGAAAAGATATAGTACCCTGACGTTTGACTTGCTCGGTTAAGATGCGGCGAACTACCTCTCGGCGAAACGGCATTTCTAGGTGCTTCGCGACCATTTGGAAGCAGGCGAAGGCTGTGTTTAGTTCTCCCTTACCACCAAAAAACGGGTATTTCTGTTTTGACGAACTATTTGAGGTTGGGGGGGCTGTCTGTGGAACTATTTCGTCTGATGCATAAGGGATATCTAATTCATCTTCATCTTGGGTATCTAATTGGGTGTTATTTACCGCAAGTACTATCTCATGGCTATC
Source organism: Nostoc sp. CALU 546 (assembly GCF_048836525.1). NCBI lineage: Bacteria > Bacillati > Cyanobacteriota > Cyanophyceae > Nostocales > Nostocaceae > Nostoc > Nostoc sp. CALU 546. The sequence continues at coordinate 64,539 of NZ_JAWJTF010000037.1, read as the reverse complement.
TTCCAAGATCAAATCTGAGGGATGTATACCAAGTAACCTTGCGGGGTTTTGACCGACAACCTGAATCTTGTCTCTGTCGTCGTCTGATTCTAAGCGATCGCCAGGTGATAAATTCGTGACTGTCCCACCGCCACTTACAAACCAGACGCTTTCACTGTCCAGTTGGTTGAATGAAGTTTTTCCTGGGGGTAAATATTGTACTTTCGCCTGTGGTAAAGCTTTTTCTGCCAGTTCTCTGAGGTTTAAAGTAGCGATCGCTTGTTTTTGCCAATAGGAACCGAGAATATCGAAAACTTCTACCAAATAACTGCGGTTCTTACGAGCTTCAGCAAAAGCTGGGTATGAAGCCAGAAAGCTAAAATATGCTGATGCACTCAAGGTTAAACAGACTACTTCGGTAGAAGCGATCGCTGTTTCACAGGGGATATCGCGCAACAAACCAATTTCGCCAATAATTTCCCCTGGTTGCAGTAATTTTAGGGTAATTGGCATTTGCGTCTGGGGGTCGTATCCCAACAGGCGCACTTGTCCCTCATAAATAATGGTGATGCGTTCTGGGAGACTTTCTTTACCGATGATTTTCTGACCTATGCGATATCGCCAAGCTTGCAGTTGTTCTGATAGATTAGCGATCGCTCCATCTGGTAACTGCTCAAACCCTTCTAGAGTGGTGAGAAATTCGGTAAAAGTGTTCTTAATATAAGTCATATAAAATCAAGTTGAAGGTAAAACTGAGGAATAAAGTGGAAAATATTAGAGAGTATCTTTTTTACTAACAGTGGCAGTGTTTGGTTTTATGCCACCAACAGCAAGACTTTTATGGCACTCAGTGTGGCTCAATATGTATAGATACAGAGGGTATTTTAGTCTAATTGCATACCTGTGCTTACATCAGATGGTTTCTATTTTTATGCATTGTTCAGAACAAGATAGTGTAAATAGATCGAGAGCAAGTTATCACTTGGTTAACGCTACATAATTTATACAAGTTTAAAATCAATATTTAGCATTGCAACTATGAGCGATGGATACTTATCATCAACCCAAGACACAGAAAAGCGTTTGTTAAATTTAAGGTTGCCTATTTTAATTTATGATAATCAACATGAAATTATCACAGATGCCTTCCTAAGTAAATACCCTATTAAGAATTATGTAATAAAAAAACCTTTAAATTTCTGAGTTATGTTTTACAAATTTTTTAACATAGGGATTAACAGTATTACGTATGGCAAAAGACAGCGAGCTTTCTTGATAAACAGCGTGATACCCGATTATGAAAGAATTTTCCATCACTTTTTGGTAGCTTAATTTAATAAAAATTAACTGGAAAAGTAAAGGTGAAGATTTTTGTCACCCTAGAGGAATCAACCATTAAATTTATGAAGGAAAGACAATAACTGCCTTCAGTAAATTCACTAGTTTAATTAATATCACGCCAATTTAATCACCATGCATTAAACAACCCCACCCCGCAACCGGGATGAGGTTGTTTGATTTTGCTAAGTAATTACTCGCGTTTGATACTAGGCAGGATTAACACTCAACTTTACCTGCACAATCACATCGTTGTAATCTTTGTCACCACCATTTGGCAAATCCTCAAAACCAAAGGTGTTATTTCCCAATAGTCGAATGTGATCTACTTTATCTGAGTTAGCGCCCAAGAATGAGAAGTAAACCTTTTTATTGCCATTGCCATTGAGAATAGCATCGGGTTTACCATCCACAATAATAAATGGTGCAAACAAAGAATTCGGCCCGAAAGTGCCAGTGTAATTTGCAGTACCTTGGTTGTCCGCGACCAAGTCAATGCCTGTAACACGCCCACGCACAGCGGCTTGGGCGTAACCAGCCTGACCAACAAGAATGTCTGCTTTGCCATCGCCATTGGTGTCAATACCACCATTTTCATCAGCCACTTGATAGAAGCCGACAAAGTTGTTGTAAGCTGCTTCTCTGTTGACTGTAAACTCGGCTGTTACTAACTGCGTCACACTTCGTAAATCAATCAGTTCACCTTGATATTTGCCTTGCAAACCAGTACCTAAAGATACCTCTTCTTCTGTTGTCTGAACTGTAACAGTGAAATCCTTGAAGTTGAGAGAAAATCCTTCCTCTTCTGTGTTGTTACTTGTAGCTGAAGAAAAAACGACACTTGAGAAAGAACTTTTTCCAGACAGTACAGCCTGAGTAGTACTGTTGGATATCAGAAAGAATCTGAGTTTTGTACCAGACTCGAATTCTAAGATATTTTTCAGATCATCATTCTTAAAACCCTTGGGCAGTTTAGCAATGGAGGAAAAAATCACCTTTGAACGCTCTAAAGCAACTCGCGTATAACCCTCTGCACCAGGGGCTATGCCGTTAATTCTACCTTCATCATCGTCAACAGCAAATACACACAGTTCATTCACCTCTTTAGAATTGTTGTTTTTAATCTTAAGAGAGAGCTTTCCTTTTTTACCCTTAACTTTACTGTTGACAATAAAGATATTCTGAGTAATATTTATAAGCTGGAAAATTGTTGTTATCTGGGTATTTGTAGTAGACCCAAAGCCATCAATATTAACAGCTAAATCCTTTTCAAAAGAAAGTCCACCAAGGTCAGTAGTGCGAACGCGGATTTTATAGCTAGATTTAGTGACATCAGATTTAATTTTTAAGCTATCTCCCTCAATGATGAATGCACTATTATCAGTATCTCCAGCACCCGCCACTAAACTATAAGTGTGTTTATCGTCTTGGTCTGGGTCAATGGTGGTGAAGAAACCAATGATTTTTTGATCATCATCGTCATCATCATCTCCGTCGCCACTACCACTATCGTCATCATCGTCATCATCGTCATCATCGTCATCATCGTCATCGTTGATAGCGGTAAATATCAAATTTGTCGGTTCAAAATTCTTTTCAGCAACCGCAAGTGTAAATACATCACTGGCTTCATCTCCAGCAATATCTTCAGCGATAACTTTGATGTCTAGACTACCCACATCGTTATTTGTCGGAGTGCCACTGAAGGTAAGGGTAGTAGGATTGAAGTTCAACCAAGTTGGTAGTAAATCATCATTTGCCAGAGTTGCAGTGTAAGTCAGGATGTCTTCAGCATCTACATCGCTGAAGGTGTCAACTGGAACAATGAAGTTGAAGACACTATCTTCGGTAGCTTCTTGATCCTGAATTTCATTTGCCAATTCTGGCGCATTGTTGAAAGGCGCACTAAACACCGCCACCGCCGAGTCATAAGATCCAGATGCATAGAGATGTTTCCCGTCAGGGCTGACAGTTACAGAAGTGGCAGCAGCAAGTCCATCGACACCATCTGTATCATCTTTTTGAACTTCTACAAAAGTCAACTTGCCTGTTTGTTCATCGCGCTCAAATACTGCTACCGCTGAATCATAATATCCAGTAGCATAAAGATATTTCCCGTCGGGGCTGACAGTTACAGAAGTGGCAGCATTAAGTCCATCGACACCATCTGTATCATCTTTTTGAACTTCTTTTTGAACTTCTACAAAAGTCAACTTGCCTGTTTGTTCATCGCGCTCAAATACCGCTACCGCTGAGTCCCCAAATCCAGCAGCATAGAGAAATTTACCGTCGGGGCTGACAGTTACGGAGTTGACAGCAGCAAGTCCATCGACACCATTTGTATCATCTTTTTGAACTTCTACAAAAGTCAACTTGCCTGTTTGCTCATCGCGCTCAAACACCGATACCGCCGACTCATCAGCTCCAGCAGCATAGAGGTATTTGCCGTCGGGGCTGACAGTTCCGAAGAGGGCACCAGCAAGTCCATCGACACCATTTGTATCATCTTTTTGAACTTCTACAAAAGTCAACTCGCCTGTTAGTTCATCACGCTCAAACACCGCTACCGCCGAGTCACCATATCCAGTAGCATAGAGGAATTTGCCATCGGGGCTGACAGTTACAGAAGTGGCATTAGCAAGTCCATCGACGCCATTTGTATCATCTTTTTGAACTTCTACAAAAGTCAACTTGCCTGTTTGTTCATCGCGCTCAAATACCGCTACCGCCGAGTCACTATATCCAGGAACATAGAGGAATTTGCCGTCGGGGCTGAGAGCAAGGGCTTCAGCACTGCCAAGCCCATCGACGCCATTTATATCATCTTTTTGAACTTCTACAAAAGTCAACTTGCCTGTTTGTTCATCGCGCTCAAATACCACCACCGCCGAGTCATCATACCCAGATGCATAGAGGAATTTGCCATCGGGGCTGATGGCGGCAAAGAAGCTCCCACCAAGCCCATCGACACCATTTGTATTATTTTTTTGGACTTCTACGAAATTCAGGATTTTCTGCATCATGTTTGTCTTGAGATTGCAAAATAGTTAGTAAAAGTAATATTCTTTGCTAGCAAGGTGAGGAATGCACTATATAGTTTATTGTATAAATCACGATAGAGCCTCAGTAAATAAACTTAGGAATACCAGTTTAGAACTGATGCAAAGGCTTTATTAGCGATCGCATTTACACATATATCAAGCCGCCTTTAAAAGTTCTTACTCGCAAATAAAACAACCCCATCCCGCAAGGGAGATGAGGTTGGAAAGCTATCACTAAAACACAATTTAGAAAGAACTTTAATCGAGTAACGAAGTTCAAAGAGTCAGAAGTCAGGAGCAAAACAGGCTTTATATCTGGCTTATAGAGTTAAGTTTTTTACTTCACTGAGTTACTTTCTGCAATAATTTGATCTATGCAAGCCTTCATTTTTTCGGACACAGATCGTACATGGGGTTCTTTAAAAATGGAATTATGAATCCCAGAAATATCATAGATATCCACTCCCCCTAATGCCAATTTACCCCAACCCATTTTGGCATCAGCCTCTCGTTGTCCAACTACAAGACCATCCTCTGTTCGGAATACGGTTGCTCGACCTGAGTAAACTTGTAGAACATATTTTCTGAGCGCTTGTCTGGTTGCCTCTTCCACCATGAATTTCCGGTTGGAGTAAGGTAAGGGGCGTCCGAGAATCAGGTGAAAGTGAAAGACAATCCGCCAGAGTATCTCTTTGATTTGATACTTCAGCCGCTCTGTATTGCCTTTTACCTGCTCAATAAGACCATTTGCAATTGCTAAAAGATTCTTCCAATGGTGAGAGGCTGGCTTTTGCAATGGCACAGATTCAATATTTCTTGAACCGTAGGTATCAAATAAAACTAGCAAAGCTACTTTTTTCCCTTGCATGGCCAATTGCCGAGCCATCTCGTAAGCAATTATCCCCCCAGAGGAGTATCCGCCGATTAAATAAGGCTCATGGGGCTGAATAGTCTGGATTTGTTGAATGTAGTGCGCTGCCATATCTTCAATTCGGGTATAAGGAAGTTGCTTTCCATCTAACCCTTGTGGTTGCAGTCCATAAAATGGTTGATCTGAACCTAAATGCACTGCCAATTCACGGAAACGCAGAACTTCTCCACCCAAACCATGTACACAGAAGAAAGGAGGCTTAGAACCATTGGGCTGGATAGCTACTAAAGATGACCAAGGAATTGATGTTTCAGACTTGACATCATCTGTTGTTGTCGCAGCAACCCCAGATTTTGAGGATTTTTCTCGCTCAACAATATTAGCTAATTGCTCAATAGTTGGGGCTTGCAAAAGTATAGATAAAGCTAAGTTTTTGCCTACAATCTTTTCAATCTCAGAAAACAGACGTACTGCCAGCAGCGAGTGTCCACCCAAATCAAAAAAGTTGTCTGTTATTCCAATCGGATGAACTCCTAAAACATTTTCCCAGATTTCTGTTAATTGAAGTTGTAAAGGGTTTTCTGCTGTAGCAAATATTTTTTCTATTTTAGAATTAGTTGGATTAAGCGCAGGTAAAGCTTTACGATCAACTTGACCATTAGCATTCAATGGCAGAGAACCGGCTATAACAAAGGCAGAAGGCAACAAATGCTCAGGCAACTTTTGTTGGAGAAAACTCAGTAGTTGCTCACTCCCAAAAGTCTCCCCTTCTTTAGGGACAACATAAGCAATTAAACGTTTATCCCCAGGAATGTCTTCTTTGACAATCACCACAGTTTTTTGCACGCCTGGAAATTGACCTAAAATTGTCTCAATTTCAGTCAACTCAACGCGAAAGCCGCGAATTTTAGCCTGATTGTCTAGGCGACCAATAAACTCAATATTGCCGTCACTTAAGTAGCGTCCTAAGTCGCCACTTCTGTAAAGGTATGACCCAGGTTCGCTGCTAAAAGGATTGGGGATAAATTTCTCAGATGTTAATTCGAGACGGTTAAAGTAGCCTTGTGCAACACCAATACCACTGATGTATATTTCGCCAGTAACGCCAACTGGCAGGGGTTGCGATCGCTGATCGAGAATGTAGATTTTTGTATTGGCGATCGCTCTCCCTATAGGAATTTCTGACCGAGTGTTACTGGCTTCAGTGGCAGTTGCCGGATCGTAAACTGTGGCGGTTAAAGTCGTTTCTAGCGAGCCATAGCCATTAAGCCAGCGTACTTGCTTGCCAACTTTTTCTACCCAAGTTAAATAAGCATTGCGTGAGACTTTTTCACCACCAACCATGACTAAGCGCAAGCTGACTGGCAAGGTTTGTGGAGATACAGATGGCTCTTTAACTAACTCATACCAAAAAGAAGTAGGTAAATTAACAACGGTAATCTTTTGTTGAGCGATGAATGGGAAAAACTGCGCCGTCGAGTTTTGTAGCTCTTGAGGCTGGAGAATTGCAGTAGCACCAGCAATCCAAGTGGGGAACAATGATTCTATAAAAGAATTGCAAGTGATACTAGGTAAGATTAGGAGGCGATCGCTCTGGGTCAACTCCCAAGTGTCACTGATTGCTAGGCTGTGGGTGACGAGATTACGGTGGGTAATGGCTATGCCGTTGGGTTTTCCATTGCCGCCGGACACATACATCACACAGGCGAGAGTCTCATCTGTGATGTAATATTGTAGATTTTCAGTCGCGTGTAGTGCGATACCTTCCCAATCACTATCCAAAGAGATAACTTGTACCTGATGCTCAGAGAACTTCTCAACTAATGAGCTTTGGGTTAACACTAAAGATATTTGGGCATCTTCTAAAATGAAAGCCAGACCATCTTGCCCAGATGTCGGAACTATGGATACGTAAGTTCCCCCAGCTTTCAAAATACCCAACAGCCCCACAATCATCTCTAGCGAAGGCTCTACATAAAGACCGACGAGTACCCCCGATTTTATCCCTAGAGTTTGCAAATAGTGCGCTAATTGATTTGCACGCTGGTTGAGTTCCTGATAAGTTAGTTGCTGATTTTCAAAACTTACTGCGATATTATTTGGAGTTTGTTTCGCTTGAGTTTCAAACCACTGATGAATACAAGTATTCTGCGGATAATCAGCCTGTTTGCCATGCCAATCAACCAACACTTGATGTTGTTCACCTGCTGTTAACAGAGGTAATTCAGATATCTTCAGATCGGGATTAGCGACAATACCTTCGAGTAAAGTTTTGAAGTGTCCCAACATCCGCTCTATGGTACTGGCATCAAACATTTCGGCATTGTAATCAAATACCATGCCCAGACCATTATCCTGTTCCCGCAAGACTAATGTCAGATCGTATTTGGTCTTGCCATGATAAATGTAGCCAAATAGAGAAGTGATAGTCAAATCAGGTAGTTGCACTGCTCCCATCCCCCGACCATTCGACCAAGGAGGATTGAGGGAGAACTTTACCTGAAATAAAGACGAACTGTTCCGACTTTGTTGTTCTGGTCTAAGTTCTTCAATTAGTCTCTCAAATGGTAAGTCTTGATGGGTATAAGCTTCTAAGCAATCCTTACGCACGCGGTCTAACAATTGTCGAAAAGTTGGATTTCCTGCTAAGTTACCCCGCATTACAAGAGTATTAGAGAAAAATCCAATCAGCCGCTCGGTTTCTACTTGTCCCCGGCTTGCACTGGCAAAGCTAATCAGTAGGTCTTCTTGTCCAGAATAACGGTAGAGCAATAGCTCAAACACTGTTAGTAGAGTCATGAACAGGGTGACACCCCATTTTTGACTCAGGTCTGTTAGCGCATGGTTCAGCGTCTTTGATAGTAGCAGGGCAGCGCGATCGCCTCGATATGTCTGCACACCATGAGGACGCGGATGATCGTAAGGTAACTCAATGACTGGTAAATTGCCTTCTAGCTTTTGCTTCCAGTAGTTTACCTGTGACTCTAAAACCTCTCCTTGAAGCCACTGATATTGCCAATTGGTAAAATCGGCATACTGCACTGGTAAAGGAGTTAAAGGAGAAGCCTTCCCTGCCGACAATGCTTTATAGATGGTAGTGAAGTCTTGATAAAATATATCAGAAGAAGCTCCATCACAAACTATGCAGTGCATATTCCAGATTAGCAGATGCTCGCGATCGCTCAATCGCAGCAGCAGCACCCGCAAAATCGGCCCATTGGCGAGATCAAAGGGTTGATGAGCTTCTTTAGTTGCCAGTAGGAGAGCTTCCGCCTCTCTTTTTTGATCTGGTACTTGCCGCAAGTCAATTATTGGCAGCGTCAAGGAAACATCGGTGGCAATGACTTGAGTTGGTTTTCCGTTCACGGCGGGAAAAGTTGTCCGCAGAACTTCATGGCGGCGGAAGACTTCTCTCAAACTTTCCTCTAAGAAAGCAACATTGAGATTCCCCGTAAAACGCACCACAACGGGCATATTATTTGAGGAACTATTAGGTTCAAATTGATGCAGGAACCATATCCGTTGCTGACCAAAGGAAAGCGGCAAGTTGCCATTCCGTTCACAAGCGACAATTGGGGGAATCTGTGAACTGGCAGATGTAGTAATTTGTCGCAGAAAGTTGATGATTTCGGCTTTTTGAGTTTTTAACTCGGTGAGCAATTCCGGCGTGAGACTATCTTTTGCTGCTCGATAGCGTAAGCGATCGCCCTCTAACCAAAGTTTGACATCGCGCTGACGTAGTTCAGAGAGTAGTTCATCTAATGTTTTCATAGCTCACCTTCCTCATAATCATCAGCGGTTTCACTATCAACAGCCTGAACACCTTGGGTTGCCCAACGCAGAGTTTCCACTCGTTCAGCCAAATCTGCTACCGTTGGCAATTCAAATAAATTGGACATAAGAATTTCGACTTGCAAAGCTTGGCGCAGTCGAGAAACCACTTGAATTCCTAGTAGAGAATATCCACCCAGTTCAAAAAAGTTGTCGTAAATCCCAACCTGCCTGACATTTAAAACCTGTGTCCAGATATCTGCAATCTGCTGCTCAATGGCAGTGCGAGGCGCTACATAATTTGCTTCCAGTTCTGGACGGAAAGAATCAGGCTTTGGTAGTGCCCGACGATCAACTTTGCCGTTAGCATTGAGAGGTAAGGCTTCCAGTGCCATAAAAATCTTGGGCACCATATATTCAGGAAGCTGCTGTTTTAAGAATCGACGTAACTCGGAGATTATTTGCGGGCTATCTTGACCAATTTCTGCTACAAAATAACCAACCAGCACTTTCTCACCAGGAGCATCTTCTCGAACAATTACTACCGCTTCTTTTACTGCCGGATATTGCAAAAGTGCAATTTCAATTTCACCCAATTCTATACGGAAACCGCTCACTTTCACCTGATTGTCAATCCGACCCAGATATTCAATCTTTCCATCTGGCAAATAGCGAGCTAAGTCTCCACTTTTATATAAGCGTGATTGAGGATTTGGGCTAAAGGGATTGGCAATAAATCTTTCAGCTGTAAGATCCGGGCGATTGAAATATTCTCGTGCTAGACCATCGCCACCAATATACAACTCACCTGTGATTCCAATCGGGACGGGTTGTAAATGGGAGTCCAAGATATAAACTTGGGTATTAGCAATGGGGCGACCAATAGGAATAGAAGCCCCTGGCTTTAATGGTGCTGTAATCTCATAACAGCAGGTAAAAGTTGTACTTTCTGTCGGCCCGTAACCATTAATTAGTTTACAGTTTTCTACTGTGTTGAGAAATTTCTGGACATGGGTAATGGATAAAACATCACCACCTGCTAAAAGTTGACGTAAGGGTTTTAAAGCATCAATTTTTTCATCGACTATTAGATGGAATAAACCCGCCGTTAGCCATAATGTTGTCACCTGGTATTGCTGAATAATTTGTCCTAATTCATCTAAAGATGGGGTATGAGGAGGGAATATTATTAGTTTTCCACCATTCAGCAAACAACCCCAAATTTCAAAAGTTGAAGCATCAAAAGAGATCGGACTAATTTGCAGAAATACTTCTTTGGCAGTGAGGCTTACATAGTTAGTTTCTTTGACTAATCTAACTACACCTTGATGGATAACACTAACACCTTTGGGCTGACCTGTAGAACCAGATGTGTACATTACATAAGCCAAGTTGTCAGCCTTGACATTACTAATTAAACTCTCTGGCGTTGCTTGGTTGATAGTATCCCAGTCGGTATCTAGACAAATTACATTTGCTGCGTGAGCAGGTAGTTTGTCAATTAGCTGTTTTTGGGTCAACAGTAATTTGATCTGGGTGTCTGAAAGCATGAAAGCCAAACGTTCTTGCGGATACCCCGGATCTAGGGGGATGTAAGCTCCACCTGCTTTCAGAATCCCTAAAAGACCTACCACCATTTCTAAGGAGCGATCGACGCAGATTCCCACAAGAACATCTGCACCTACTCCTAATGTTTGCAGGTATTGCGCTAATTGGTTGGCGCGAATATCTAACTCTCGATAAGTAAGTTGTTGTTCTTGAAATACCAACGCCACAGCATCAGGGGTGCGTTCTACCTGCTCCTCAAATAACTGATGAATGCATTTATGTTGGGGATAGTCTGTTTGTGTCTGGTTCCATGTTGCTAATAACTGTTGCTCTACTGCTGGTAAAATTGGCAATTTAGCAATACTTTGATTGGGGTTAGCAACTATACCCAATAACAAAGTTTCAAACTCTGCCATGCGGTGGCGGATAGTGTCAGCGTCAAATAAATTAGTGTTGTACTGACATTCCAGAGTCATCTGGCCATGTAATTCAGTGGCATTAATGAACAGTTCAAAATTCTCGAAGGAACGGGGGTTAGAGAAAAATTCTACTTCCAACCCAGTGAAGGGGAGTTTATCACTATCTAAACCCTGATCGATATTAAATGTAATGGGAACTAAGGGAATACGGCTAGAATCCCGTGGTAAAACTAATTTTTTGACCAGACTACCAAAGGTAAATTGTTGATGATCGTAAGCATCTAAGACAGCCGATCGCCGCGATCGCAAGTAGTCGCTGAAAGATTTTTCGCCATCAATCTGGCTACGCAATGGTAATAAGTTTACACAGTGTCCTACAAGATTATATTGACCCAAAGCAGCTTGTCCGGCGGCTGGAATCCCAACAACCAAGTCGTTTTGTCCTGTCAGACGGTGCAACCAAACCTCAAATCCTCCCAGGATAGTAGTCATAAAGCTACAACCGAGTTTTGTCCCTAGTTGTTTGAGGTTGGCAACTAGTTCCGGACTTAAATGCCAATCTTCGCGGGCAGCATTAAAGGTTCTAAGTGGTGGACGGGGGCGATCGCTAGGGAAATCTACAACAGGTACAGAGTCAGCGAATTGTTGTAACCAGTATTGTTCTGTGGCGATCGCTTCTGGACTATCCGCCTCTTCTTCCTGCAAAATCGCATATTCACTTAAATTGTCTGGTTCTTCTAATTCAGGAACAATACCCTGTTGCAAGCCAGAATAAAGTTTACCCAAATCTGGCATCAGCACTGCCCAAGACCAACCATCACAAATAATATGATGTGCTGTCAAAGTAGCTAGATGCTCCTGCGGCTGCAATTTGACAATTTTTGCCCGAAATAGCGGCCCATGTTCCAAATCAAAAGGTTGCTCTACCTCTTGTCGCAAGATACTAGCTAATTTTTCCTGTTTTTCTTCTGGTTCCAGGTTAAAAAGATTAATAATAGGGATTTCAATTTGCCGAGAAGCAACAATGCAGAGTGTATTGCCATCGGTACTAAAAGTTGTTCGTAGTGCTTCATGACGTTGTACTAACTCTTCAATCGCAGACTGGAGAACTTTGACATCAAGTTCGCCTTTTAGTCGCAGAGATTGGGACTCGTTATAAGCACAATTGGCAGCATCCCCCATTTGTACAGAAGCCCAGATTTCTTTTTGTGATTCTGTGGCAGGGGCGGTTAGAAGTAATTCTCCATCTGCAAATGGATCAAAATCAACCGCAGTTAATCTGGATTGGTAATCTACAGGTGATAAACTCATAAAACTCTATTATTTTCTCAGTTTATTGAATGTGGTTAAATTTAAATCAGTCTTGATAAACTACTAACGTTCAATTCATTGTTTAGCAAAGATTGTAGATTTTAAATAATTACGGGCAGGAACTTCTACAAATCTATATGTCAATGATGCAGTCAATAATACAATCATAAGAAATACTCCTAAAGATGTCAATGTTTCATATTCTGTAAACCCTTTACCAAAAGCTTTATTAAATTCATAAATCCAAAATATTTTTAACAATTCTTGAAGGAACCAATGAATCATATAAATTGAGTAAGATATAGTGCCGAGATATAGCATTAACCGTGAACTTAAAAATCTTGATATCACACCATTGTTTTTGACAGATACAGCTAAAATCAGTAGACAAAAAGCTGGTAAAACTAGCCAATCATGAAGGCTACGCCAATAAGACCAGTAGTAATTCATAATCAGAATTATCCAAGTTATAGCTATAATTGCCAGTAAATTAAGATTGAAATACTTTTTATAATCCCCTCTATAATAGACTTTATAAGTTATAATGCCGAGTACGCATTCTAGCCCACATCTAGCTATCGAAGGTATGCCAATAATACTATCTAGATTTCCCCTAGTAAAGGCGATTAGTAGTAATATGCTAAGGAGAGTAAAACTATAAATTATTAAATCGTTTTTGGGACTATTTTTTAATAATAAGAATAATAAAAATGGAAATATGCAGTAAACAACAAACTCTACGCTAATTGACCAAGCAGGTTCATTCCAGTAAGTATCGCACCAAAATAAAGGTGGGCAATTTAAGTCGAAGGCTTGTAGAAGAAAAACGTTAGCAAAAAGGGCAGTTAAGTTAAATTTACCCGTAAAGGCAGAAGTAGGTAGTAAAAATATTTTTATGATTTCTAATCCAACAAACAGAAACAAAATAAATATATGCAGAGGATAAATTCTAGCAAAACGTGATAGTAAGTATGAACGATAGTTAGGCGAGTTAACCTTTAATGAAAAATCCCCAGCATAAACGTGGGTCATTATAAAACCACTCAAAATAAAGAAAAAATCAACCCACAGATATCCATTTTTAAAAAAATCGCTATAAGCTGATAAAGTTGAACCAGTTTTAGGTAAAGTGTAATAGGAGAAATGATGTACAACAACAAATAAAGCTGCTATACCGCGTAGAGAAGTAAGAGGTTTAATGTGTTTATACATTGATTATTTTTAAGTTTAATCATGAGTAAAGTGTAAGTATTTGGCTATTATTTGCTTGTTTCATGAATATACTTTTCACCAGTTACTTATGTTTTGGTCAGGACAAGCTGACCAAAACAACGAAATGTAACAGATACGACCTCATGTCTAACTATTGATTAATTCATAGCCAAGTGAGGTAAATTTTTATCAAAGGAAGCGACCAAAGTCATATCAAAACCTTAATATTGGCAGATTTTTTGCTACTTTCTTGAAGAACATTGCTGTTTCAAAACACTTCAGGAAACACTTGCAACTTGTAGATATTTCCCAGGACGCTCGGTATCGGGAATATACCAGGCGGGGTTCCCTTGGGGATCTCGTCCTAATTTGGCATTAGGTTGCGGAGGACGATTGCGTAAGCTGTTATTGGTAATTTCTGCTCCATTGCGATCGCAGTTTGTTACTTCTATAGGCGGTGCAGACAAGAAGCCAGCAGATTGCATTTCGGCAATACTTTCTTTAAAGGCTGCCATTACAAAAGCCAGATCAGCTTCGGAATGGGCTGTCGTCAAGAAGCAAGGACGGTGATCCCAAGTATGCACTCCCTTATCCCGCAGCAAGTAAAAGAGTAAATCTCCGTAGGCGAACTCTGGTGCAGATTTCACCATAAACAGGGAGCCAAAATTATAAGCTGTGAACGGTGCTTGAACTTGCTGGAAATAACCCATGAGTTCCGCTACAAACTTATCGGTTCTTGCATTAAGATTTTGCTGCAAGCTGGGGCCACTCTGTTTTAAATGCTGAAGTACTGCTTTGGCGGCTGCTAGTGCTAAAGGATGGCGGACAAAAGTACCGGCAAAGTAAGTCACGCCTACTTCTGGAACGGAGTCATCGCCAAACTGCCAAAATCCACCGTCCAAAGCATCCATATATTGTGATTTGCCAGCAATGACTCCAATTGGTAGCCCACCGCCCACAATCTTGCCGTAGGTTGCTATGTCTGCCTTGATACCGAAATGTGCTTGAGCGCCACCTGGATGAATTCTAAATCCGGTAACGATTTCATCAAAAATTAGCGCAATCCCAGCTTCTTCGGTGAAATCACGCAATTGCTGGAGGAATTCTTTGGGCTGATATTCAGGGCGACGGCTTTGCACGGATTCCACCATCACTGCTGCTAACTCATCAGCCCGACTTCTGAGGATTTCTAGAGACTCAGGTGAATCGTAATCTACCACCAAAATGTTCTCTACCATTTCGGGTGGGATACCAGGAGCAGCAGGAATTGACCGGAGTTTCTTTGTACCCCGAACAATTACTTCATCCAAAATACCGTGATAAGCTCCAGAAAATATAGCGATTAAGTTACGTCCTGTGATGGTGCGTGCCATCCGCATCGCTCCCAGAACCGCTTCCGAACCTGTGTTGCAAAAGGCTGCTCGGTCAAAGTTGGTCAACTCACACATCAGCTTCGCCACTTCTCCAACCAAGGGAGTTTGCGGGCCAATTTCCATGCCGAGTTTGAGTTGTGCTTCAATTGCTTCGGTAATGAAAGGTGGCGACCAACCAAACAAATTCAAGCCAAAGCCATTGCTTAAATCGACATATTCATTGCCATCAACATCCCAAAGTTTAGAACCAGATGAACGAGACACCACGATGGGATAAACCATCTCTTTCATCGTCGGGTTAAACCCAGAAACAGTTCTTGGGTCTGCCAAATAAGGGCGATGAGTTTGAGTATATTCTTTAGATTTTTGAGTCCGTTTTGTATATCTTTGGATAATTTTGTCTAGATGAGTGCGTT
Organism: Nostoc sp. CALU 546; assembly: GCF_048836525.1. Taxonomy (NCBI): domain Bacteria; kingdom Bacillati; phylum Cyanobacteriota; class Cyanophyceae; order Nostocales; family Nostocaceae; genus Nostoc; species Nostoc sp. CALU 546. The sequence continues at coordinate 49,260 of NZ_JAWJTF010000037.1, read as the reverse complement.
GTTGCGCTGTCAGAGTTTTAGTCTGGGTCTTTTCAATTCGAGCCGCCGCACCAAATGCCTTTTTAGCACCATTTGACTCTGTTTCTACTGATGCTGATTCTTTGCTGGTTTGGGTTGGGGGGATAGATACAGCGTTTTGTGGCTTGACACCATTATTTTGAGATGTCACCGCAGGTACAACTGGGACTGTTAAAGATTGACTGCTATTACCCAATAGCGCCAATTGCTGGCTCATAATTTGTAGCTGCTGATTAATAACACTTTCTAGGACGTTACTAGATGCAGCAGGTTGCAGGGAAATCTGAGGTGCAAATCCATTTGATCCATTTGTATGAACTTCATGCACTACCAAAGTGGGTGATGTGGTTGCAGGTGGAGGTTCTGGCAATGGTGCTTCTGGAATTGGGTCTGCAACGGTTTCTATTAATCCTAGTGCAGATAAAGTTTCGGGAGACAAGGCTTGATTGATCAAGTCAGCCAACGTTACTAAGTTCGGGCAAATTTCTAGTAACTGCCTAAGTGTTACTTTGACTTTAAATTTTTTCTTCAAAGCTAACCCGACTTGCGTTAGAGATAAGGAATCTAATCCCATTTCTAAAAATGTTGTCGAGTCGTCAACACTAGCAATTTCCAATCCTGATGTTTCTTCGATAACTTCTTTGAGCAGAGGAATAAGCTTTTGCTGAGGGTATGTTGTCATAGTTTGGGTCTTTTCTAATAAATGAGGATTTAAAAGTTTGGAAGTTGCTGCACGATTGGGATGAGGTGGAGGATCAATCCAGAAGCGTTGGCGCTCAAAGGGATAGGTAGGTAGAGGAATTCGTTGTCGCGTTTCCCTTTGATAGAAGTTGCTCCAGTCAATAGATACTCCTGCTAGCCACAGTTGTCCTACTGCCTTGAGTAATGCTGTCCATTCAGCTTCGTTCTCAGCATTATCACTTAGAGAAGGAATGGCTATCTGTTGTTTAATATCTTTTGCTTGTTGGCGGGCTAAGGTCGTAGTTGTGATTCGTGGCCCCACTTCTAACAGTACGCGCTCCGGTTGCTGCCATAGAGTTTGTACGCCCTCCGCAAATCGCACAGTCTGACGCAGATGTGTAGCCCAATACATCGGATCAGTTGCTTGCTGGGCTGTAATCCAGTCGGCGGTAACTGTGGAAACAAAGGGAATTTGGGGAGGTGATAATTTAACTTTCCCAACTACCTCAGCAAAGGGGGCTATGATGCTATCCATCATGGGAGAGTGGAAAGCGTGGGAAGTGTGTAAATGGCGACAGACAACTTCTTCGCTTTCTAGTTGTTTTTGTAGAGCCGCGATCGCCTTTGTGGGGCCAGAAACTACACACAGGGAAGGGCCGTTAATTGCTGCGATCGCTAATTCTGCACTCAATCGTGGCTCTATCTGTTTGGCTGGAAGGCGCACCGAGAGCATCGCCCCTTCTGGTAACTCCCACATGAAGCGACCGCGATTTGCAACCAACATCAGCGCATCTTCTAAGGTGAATACACCCGCTATACAAGCAGCAACAAATTCACCAATGCTGTGACCAATCATGGCTTGGGGCTTGACTCCCCAGCTTTGCCACAGTTGCGCTAAAGCATATTCAATGACAAATAATGCTGGTTGAGTAAAGCAAGTTTGCCGCAGAGAGATAGCCGCAGTTTCGCAATCGCTCGGTGCTGGATACATGATTTCTCGTAAATCCCTACCCAACAAAGGTTTAAGGATTTCAGCACATTCATCTACTACCTCCTGAAACACAGGTTCGCGGTTGTAGAGATTCAGTCCCATGTCTACATATTGCGATCCTTGTCCGGGGAACATGAAGACAACGGCTGGATTGCGGATTTCTGTATGCCGGGTATTTACTTGATTTGGATCTAAAGATTGCAGCGCTGCGATCGCATCTGTGATGTCGTGACAAACTATACTGCGTCGGTAGTTGAAGGCTTTGCGCCCTCGCTGTAAAGTATAAGCTGCATCAGCTAAGTTAATTTCGGAATTATACTGCAAATGTTGGTGTAAATTCGCTGTTGCAGCCTCTAAAGCTTGACTAGTTTTTGCCGAGAGCAACAATAGCTGCTGTGGGCGCGAAGATCCTGAACTTTGGATTTGTGGCGCTTCTTCTAGCACAATATGAGCATTAGTCCCACCGACACCAAAAGAACTTACACCGGCTCGTCGCGGAGTTTCACCTTCTGACCATTCGGCTAGTTTGGTATTTACATAGAAGGGGCTGTTGGCAAAGTCAATTTTGGGGTTGGGAGCCTCAAAATTTAAACTAGGTGGAATCTTTTTATAATGCAGGGCGAGAGCGGTTTTAATTAAACCTGCGACTCCAGCCGCCGCAACTAAATGTCCGACATTGCTTTTAAGAGAGCCGATCGCACAAAATTGTTTAGCATCTGTATGCACACGAAATGCTTGGGTCAGCGCTTCAATTTCAATGGGGTCGCCTAAAGGTGTAGCTGTACCGTGAGCTTCAATATAAGAGATGGTTTCTGGGTGGAAGTTGGCATAAGCTTGGGCCATTGCAACGGCTTCTGCTTGTCCGTCTACGCTGGGAGCGGTAAAGCTTACTTTATCAGCCCCATCATTATTAATACCAGAACCACGAATTACAGCATAGATGCGATCGCCATCATTAAGCGCATCTTCTAAACGCTTGAGGACAACTACTCCTGCGCCATTATTGAACATTGTGCCCTGAGCGCTGGCATCAAAGGGACGACAATGCCCATCTCCAGAGAGCATACTGCCTTCTTGAGTCATATAACCGCTGTTTTGAGGTGTAGTCATAGATACACCACCGGACAAAGCCAAATCGCACTGATAGCTGGTTAAGGCTTGGCAAGCCTGAATGACTGCTACCAAAGAAGTGGAACAGGCTGTATTGACGCTGACGGCTGGGCCTTTAAGGTTGAGTTTGTAAGCCGCACGGGTTGTCAAAAAGTCTTTTTCATTGGCTAGCATCGTCTGAAACTCGCCGATGCGATCGACAATTTCCATACGTCCAGAAATGTGGCTAGCAAAATAAGTATTTTGACCGCAACCAGCGTATAAACCAATCAAACCCTCGAAAGATTCTGATTCATAACCAGCATTTTCTAAAGCTTCATAAACCAACTCTAGAAAAACTCTGGCTTGTGGGTCCATAACCACAGCTTCCAGTGGATTAATGCCAAAGAAGGCAGCATCAAAAGTTTCTCCCCCAGAAATAATTCCTCTAGCTTTCACGTAGCTAGGATCTTTACAAAGGTTCGGATCAATACTAGGGTCTAGTTCGTCATCTTGAAAAAAAGTCGTTGATTCTAATCCCTCACACAGATTGCGCCAAAACTCATCAACATTTCCAGCCCCAGGAAATCTTCCTACCATGCCAATAATGGCAATACCATCATTAGTATCTTGGTTATCGGATGCTTGCATATTTACCATTGCTTAACACCTTGTTGATGATTACGACGACGAGTCCGAGCTGCTTGTTGGCGTTGGGCGCGATTTTGCAGCTTGTCAGAAGATGGTTGGCTATTCTGGTTGGAATGCAAATAGTTTGCTAAAGAGCCAATCGTTGAATACTGAAATAACTTCACAGCAGATAGCTCAATACCAAGTTCCTGTTTTATTCGCGCAGCAACTTGGAGAATTGAGATTGAAGTTGCTCCCAAATCAAAGAAATTATCATCAATCCCAACGCGATCGATTTTGAGCAGTTCGGATAAAATACCTGCAAGCAGACGCTCTAAATCGGTTTGGGGAGAAATGTAAGCTTGTTCCAGTTGTGGACGTTCTCTACTTGGTGCTGGCAATTTATGTCTATCGACTTTACCATTGGCAGTCAAAGGCAGCGACTCTAACATCACAAATGCTGATGGCACCATGTAATTAGGTAGTCGCTGTTGTAAGAAACCACGTAATTTATTGTGCGTATATCCACTGTTATAGTGAGGAACAATATAAGCTGTCAACTGTTTTTCAGCTGCTTCATCCTGACGAGCTAAAACGACAATTTCCCGAACATCAGGATGTTGTGCAATTTCCCGCTCAATTTCACCTAGTTCAATTCTGAAACCGCGAATTTTTACCTGATTGTCAATACGACCTAAGAATTCTACTTTGCCATCTGGAAGATAACGAGCTAAATCTCCAGTCTTGTAAAGGCGCGTTTCTAAATTGCTATCAAATGAGTGAAAAATAAATTTTTCGGCAGTCAAATCGGGACGGTTTAAATAGCCTCTAGCTAATCCGTCACCACCAATGTACAATTCGCCAGCTTCTCCTATTGATACTGGTTGGAGGTTTTGATCTAATATATAAACTTGGGTATTAGCAATTGGGCGACCAATAGGAATAGAAACATCTGGTTGCAGTGGCGCTGTTATAGGATGGCAACAGGTAAAAGTTGTATTCTCAGTTGGCCCATAACCATTAATTAGCTGACAGTTGTCCACTGTTTGCAGAAACTTCTGCACATGTGGAACAGATAAGACATCACCACCCGCTAAAAGTTGACGCAAGGATTTCAAAGCATCTATTTTTTCATCCACTATCAGGTGGAATAAACCAGCTGTCAGCCAAAGAGTAGTAACTTGATATTGCTGAATAATCTGTCCTAATTCTTCTAAAGATGGTGTATGAGGAGGATAGATTATTAATTGCCCACCGTTTAGTAAGCAACCCCAAATTTCAAAAGTTGAAGCATCGAAGGAAATAGGAGCAAGTTGCAGAATTATTTCTTCATCTGTGAGGTGAGCATAATTAGTTTCCTTGACTAATCTAACTACACCACGATGGATAACGCTAACACCTTTGGGTGTACCTGTAGAACCTGATGTATACATGACATAAGCCAAGTTATCAGCAGTGACACTAGTGTTTAGGTTCTCTTTGTTATTTTGGGAGATTGTATTCCAATCTGTATCTAAACAAATTACAAATGCTGTATGAGTAGGTAATTTTGCAACTAATTCTTTTTGAGTTAATAGTATTGATACCTGGGTATCTGATAGCATGAAAGCTAAACGTTCTTGTGGATAACCTGGATCTAATGGTACATAAGCTCCACCAGCTTTGAGGATAGCTAAAAGTGCCACAATCATTTCTAAGGAGCGCTCTATGCAGATTCCTACAAGAGTTTCTGTTTCTAACCCTAGTGATTGCAGATGTTTTGCTAGTTGATTAGCCCGACTATTCAAATCTCTATAAGTAAGATGCTGATTATTAAAAATTAGTGCTACAGCATCAGGTGTTTTCTCTACTTGTGCTTCAAACAACTGATGAATACACGCTTGCTGAGGATAATTAGTTTGAGTATTATTCCACTCGTTCAGTAGGTGCTTTTCGGATTCTTTCAAGATCGGTAATTTTAAATTATCTAGTTCTAAGTTATTTTTTGATAATGAGGGTTTACACTCAGTTGCCAGCAATTTATTTTTATTTTGAGCTAATGAATCAGTTATTGATTTCATATTTAATGTCCACAAAAAATATTTTTTTTGCAATCCATGTGATTTTTAATTAGTGCTGCATTTTTAACTTAACAGATTTATGTGTTGGCGATGCAGTTAATGTAACTTACTAAAATATACAAAATTCAGAATGATTACTGAGTGAAATATTAAAATTTGTTCCAAAATTTATATTAAAGATAGTTTTATATATTAACGATATAGATTTTTGGATAAACCAGTGAGCTATATAAATCGAGTACGATATGGTTTTGAGATAAATGAGTAACAAAGTGTACTGACTTTTGTTTAAAAATCAAATATGAGTCCTATATTAAAAGACTAATTTCACAACAAATTATGCCGCAATCCCACAAGATTTGTGTGAAAGGGTACTGACTCTAAGATTTAGTTCTCTTATTCTGACCTATTTCCTAAAAATCGTAGTTATTTTCAATACATCTTCATTGAAAATTAAAACTTGAGAGATGGTTTGCAATGGGAGTATTAACTGTACGTTCGCTCATGTTGAGAGGAGATGAAGAATAAGTACTTGAGGAACTGTTCTTATCACGGACTACCAGTCATAGTGAATGGTGCCCAATAAAACGGATGGGAGAGATTACCAACGATATTTTGTTGTAAGTAGGTTACCATTTGCGGTGGCAAAGATACGCCTTGATTTGTGCCAGTTAATTGATTGCCTTCAATTCGCACCTTTCCCTGAATCATTACTAACTTTGCTTATCGCAGTGCTTCTGCTTTAATTGGTGCAGTCTTTAACTGGCTGTAAAACTCCGTCATTAGTCGGCATCCGAGACGCACCACAAACTGGCAATAGCCGACTTAACACCGGTCTGTATCGCTAACCCCGCAAAACCCAACTCCGCTTGTTCATCCCTAAAAGCTGATTTACAAGTCCGACCTTTAGATTCATACAAAGCCGTGTAATTAAGTTTGGTCAAGATTATCTGTGATGGGATGTAAAAAATGCATGGGCTTTGCGAAATTCAGCTATTGTAGAAAGTAGTAATAATTTTTGGAAAAGTATTAACGAGTCACATTGAAGAGTCTCCCACCAACAAGTAAGTATGGTAAGGGATAAAAGCCGCTCTGTGACTCGGTATTGGGGACTGGGAAAACATTCCAAAATATGTTCCGGATTAGAGCCAATTTCATAATTTTTCGTTTGAAAACCCAATCCCTAGTCCCCAATCCCTTTTACTACTTTCCTTAATGCGGTAAGGTTGACTTTGCAGATAGTTTGGCTGCCAGTGAATGTATTGGAAATGGGGCTTTAGACTATTAATCGGATTCTTGGGGCTGTGGCTACTACTGGATCTGGGTTCCCGCATGGGAGCAGAGATTTTGTGGTTTCAGGAAGTTGGCTACCTCCAAGTATTTCTGTTGAGGGTGGTGACTCGTGGTGTTTTGTGGATAGTGGTGGCTGGAATAACTGCTGCCTATCTACTACTAAATCTGTCTCTAGCACAACGGCTAAAATATTCCCAGTCTTTGAAGATTGAGGAATTCAAGCGTGAGGAAGCAAAACTCACCAGTGAATTAACAAATTTTCTCAGTCCTCATAATCCAAGACGCAACGAAACTGGGATACTTTCGCCGCAACGGTTTAAAAAATTAAGATTGCGTGGGTTATTACCCCTAAGTCTTGTACTGAGTTTGTTAATCGGTTTGATGCTGGCTCATTATGGTCAAATTGCTCTTTCCTACTGGAATTATCCAGTTAATCAGGCTAGTTTACCCATTCCCGCCCTATTTCGACCAGAGACAATCTGGCAACTCTTGAGACAGATTGTCTCTCAAGTCTGGTATCTCGGTTTAATTGGGGGAGTAACGATCGCAATCTTAATTTATCCCCAATTTTTATTAACTGCGATCGCAATTTTATTCAGTCCCATGTTTGGGTTCATCTTATTCCAACACTGGCCAAAGGTGCTGCAATATTTCCAGCCCACTCTTTTCAACAGCACTGAGCCTTTATTTGGTAAAGATATCAGCTTTTACGTATTTTCCTTACCCGTTTGGGAACTGCTAGAACTCTGGCTGATGGGATTATGTTTGTATGGCTTCGTCGCCGTTAGTCTCACTTATCTCCTGTCAGGAGACAGTTTGAGTCAGGGAATTTTCCCTGGTTTTTCGCCCCAGCAGCAGCGTCATTTATACGGTATGGGTGGCTTGTTGATGCTGGTAGTGGCTCTGAGTTATTGGCTGAGTCGTTATGAACTCGTGTATTCTAACCGTGGTGTTAGTTATGGTGCCAGCTACACGGATGTGATAGCCCAGTTGCCAGCTTATACCGTCTTGTGCATTGTGGCAGTAGCGATCGCAATTTACCTAATTTGGCGAACATTTTTCTGGAAACCCAAATCCCAGTATCGTCGCTTAGTATTTTACGGATTAGGGGTTTATCTAGTACTAGTTGTATTAGCTGATGTTGTTCTACCTGCTGTGGTGCAATATTTAATTGTCCTACCTAATGAATTGCAACGGGAGCAACCCTACATTCAGCGGACTATCGCTTTGACTCGCCAAGCATTCGATTTAGAGGCGATCGATTCCAGAGGCTTCAACCCTGAAGGAACACTGACTGAAGCTGATATTCAAAAGAATGACTTGACAATTCGGAATATTCGCCTTTGGGATCAGCGACCACTGTTAGAAACGAACCGTCAGTTGCAACAAATTCGACCGTATTATCGGTTTCCCGATGCCGATATTGATCGGTATACTCTGAAAACAGATGTAATTTCCCGCCGACCATCAGCCCCTCGAAACCCACCAGAACCTCAGCCGGAAGGAAGTGAATCAACGGAAAGGCGGCAGGTATTAATTGCAGCACGAGAATTAGACTACACTGGCGTACCACAGGAAGCTCAAACATGGGTTAACCGCCATTTAATTTATACCCACGGTTTCGGGTTTACTGTTAGCCCAGTTAATACAGTCGGGCCGGGTGGGCTACCAGAATATTTTATCAAAGATATTAGCGGTGATAGTAGCGCTCTGACAACCTCCAGTGAAGCCATTCGTGACAGTATTCCCATTGGACAACCCCGAATTTATTACGGTGAAATCGCCAATACCTACGTAATGACTGGCACAAGAGTTCGAGAGTTAGATTACCCCAGTGGTAGTGACAATGTTTATAACTCTTACAATGGTGTGGGTGGCGTTGAAATCGGTTCAGCATGGCGACGGTGGTTATTTGCCATGTATTTGAAAGATTGGCAAATGGTGCTAACGCGGGACTTTCTGCCAGAGACAAAGCTGTTACTGCGGCGAAATGTCAAGCAAAGAATTCGAGCGATCGCACCTTTTCTTAAATTTGACAGTGATCCTTATTTAGTAGCTGCTGCGGCTAATGAAGATTTCCCCAAAAATCCTAGTTATCTTTACTGGATTGTTGATGCGTATACAACAAGCGATCGCTATCCCTACTCAGACGCAGGTAGCGATAGTATTAACTACATTCGTAACTCGATCAAGGTAGTGATTGATGCTTATAACGGCAGTGTAAATTTTTATATTGCCGATCCCAGCGATCCAATCATTGTCACTTGGTCAAAAATATTTCCCAATACCTTCAAACCGCTCAATGCTATGCCAGTTAGTCTCCACAGTCATATCCGCTATCCTGTGGACTTCTTTAAAATTCAATCTGAGCGGTTGATGACCTATCACATGACTGACCCACAGGTATTTTACAACCGGGAAGACCAGTGGCAGATTCCTAACGAAATCTATGGCAGTGAAACTCGTCCGGTAGAGCCGTATTATTTGATTACTAGTCTACCCACTGTACCTTTTGAGGAATTTATTCTGCTTCTACCCTACACTCCCAGACAGCGGACTAATTTAATCGCTTGGTTAGCGGCGCGATCGGATGGTGAAAACTACGGTAGATTATTTTTATATACTTTTCCCAAAGAAAGACTAGTTTACGGGACAGAGCAAATCGAGGCACGGATTAACCAAGACCCAGTAATTTCTCAGCAAATTTCCCTGTGGAATCGCCAAGGGTCGAAAGCCATTCAAGGCAATTTACTAGTAATTCCCATTGAGCAATCCCTGCTGTATGTCGAGCCGATCTATCTAGAAGCCACACAGAATAGTCTACCAACTCTGGTGCGGGTAGTTGTGGCTTACGAAAACCGGATTGTCATGGCCCAAACCTTAGAACAAGCATTGCAGGGAATTTTTAAACCAGAAGTCACACCAGCCCCGGCAATTATCCGTCCCTTTGAAGAAGCAGCCCCACCAGGTTAAGATATTTTAGGACTAAATAGTTACATAGCAGATCACAGTGAGCGATCGCCATTAACAAAATTTATTGCAACAGCCATAGTTTAATAGTTCAACATAATGTCATAGACACTAAAAGTTAATGAACATGGTACAAAGTAACCAACTAGAGATTCGCCACATTAGCCCTAAAGTGAGGCAGTTGATTAAAATGTACGCCGATGTTAATAACTGTACGCAATCTGAGATGCTGGAGCGCATTGTTTTGGAGTGGAACGCCCAACAAAGCGAAAGCGAAAGACCGCCAGGAGACGAAGATGAATAGCTTTTTGATACAACCCCTAATCCGTTTCGAGCGAAAGGTTTTCTTTAACTAATTCTGACAGTTTAAGTTGCCTAGCAACTAACAAACAACAAGTTTTGTGACTGGGTTTAGATACCAGTTACAAAACTTAATTACGAATTACGAATTACGAATTACGAATTACGAATTACGAATTATTCTAACCTGGCTCTCTAGTTCAAGAAAAATTTTCCAGAGATTGGGTCTTGTTTGAGAGATTGAATAAAATCCCTCAAAGTCATCATACTGCCTGTTAAGGTGAATTTAGGAGTACCATTTTGAGCAACGATTCTCACTTCCCCATCTTGGATCTGAATCTTATTTTTAATACTATCCCATAGAGTATCGAAGCTTTCATCATCCTTGCAACCATTCGCTTCAAGGAATCTTTGACGTACTTCTGTTTTTAGTGCTAGTGCTTCTGCTGCTTGAGTCCGCGCCTCAAAGTGCTTAACTACATCTTCGTAAGCACTCTCCCTCAGAATTTTGTTTTCAACCTGAACTTGCTCTAACTGAATTTTTATAGCTTGCAGTTTGGATGCTAAAGCGGTTGATTTCTGGTATTCAAGTTTTAAGGCTTGTTTTGCATTGGCTAACAAGACTTTATAATCTAGCTGATCTTGATTTTTTTCGGATTGCATTTTTATTTCTTGATCAACAGATTTAAGATGATAAACTCTCGTCAGTTATCTGACAAGAACTGGCGAGAGCTTAGTAAATATTATGTGGGTTATCTAAGTATTAGTTATTTCACCAATAATGGTGTTTCAGAGGTAGGATTCTCCTGGAGACTACTCAAACAAGAACTAATGTGGGAGCGGATAGCTCGCTCATAAACACTAGTCTGCTGAGTACGTACCCCTACAGCCTGATATATTAAGTTAACTTCTGGGAATTCAGACCAATACATCAAAAAAATGTCTTTAGCTGGAGTAATAATTTCATAATTATTCTCTTGTCTTTTTTTTCTAAGTTTACAATTATTGAGTTGTAATTTTTGTCTGAATAGTTTTTCAAATTCTGGAATTAAATCTGAAGCAGTTTTCATGTGTTATCCACGTTAAAACGTGTTAATTATGCAAAGACTATCTGGTGATATTACTAAGTATGACACTTCAGATACCTCTTACAATATAGTGTATCAGTTATCGAGTCTTTGAGAATTTGAGGTTACTTTTCTCTTTTGGGGATTGGGGACTGGGGATTGGGGACTGGGGATTGGGAATTGGGGATTAGGGATTGGGAAAATAGTTAGCAGAGACACCCTGATAATTACAGTGCTAAATATAAATAATCTTCCGGGTAGCAGCTCTGGAGGGCATTGAGTACCTACAGACTACAGCCTGGGACTTCAAGACCCTCTACAAAGCTGATTAATTCCAAGTGATCTGGATTTTCCAGCAACTTTTTGGCTGCTAGCAATCCGGCGATGCTCCAAGTTTGATAAATTCTGGCTTCTTTGCCAATCAAACGAGCATTGTGTCCATCGTAGTATTCCGGGAATTTATCCTTAAATAAACGCCTTTCGGCAATGGCGATCGCTGCTTGGGCAAGTTCTGTTCGATCTGCTTTCATTGCCGCAGCCGTAAATAACCACAGCAAAACGGGCCAGTTACCGCCGTTGTGATAAGACCAAGCCCTGTTCTTAGAATCACATCCTGTCACAATTCTCCACTCTAAACCTTCCAATGCTGGAAAGCAGATTTTAACAGGCATATGGCCGATCAAGTCTTGCCAACGTTGGGCAAATAAATTCATAATGCTTTGAGATTCTTTTTCGCTTGCTAAGGAAGCTAAGATTGCCATCAGATTTCCCAGAGCAAAAAAGCGAAAATCTATCCGTCCCGGCCCCAGATTTCCCGCTAAATATCCTCCAGTTTCGGGCAACCACTCGGTTAACCAACTGGGGATTGATTCTGAGTTGATGTTGAATTTATTAACAATTTCTTTACCAAATTCGTTATCTTTGTAACGATAGATTTCCCCCAATCGCTTCAGGTCTAGCCAATAATAGTTGCGGATATGATATTTCAAAGATCCCAATCGCTTATTGACTTTGCCGAGGTAGCTATCGCCATCCCCATCTGGTAAAAGCAATTCAGTAGCAGCCCTGAGAGACGCATAGAATAACACCTGAATTTCTAGAGGATGTTCGTAGACTCCCATGCGACGGTCAATCATAAATGCGCCATCGGGAACTAACATTGTTGGGTACATGGAAAAGCGATGTACCAAGCAAAGATCCAAAATTAACTTGATTCCTGCTTGAAAATCTGGCTGACGCGCTAGGGTTAAATCGCCTGTAGCTTTTTCATAAGCACGTAGCAGGAGAATCCACCACATACAAGAATCAATTGGGGAAACACGAGCGATCGCCAATTCACCAAAATCAGCGACCAAAAATTCCTCATTCCCCTTGGAATGTACTTTGAAACTTGCAGGCATTAATCCCGCTCCTGGTTCAAAGCAGTCTATCTGCTTTTCATGACTTTGTAATTTCAGTGTTTCTACTAAGAAGTTACGGACAATCTCTGCTTTGCCGTACATCAGAAACACTAAGGCAGAAGGGACAAAATCGCGGAGAAAGCACTGGTCATAATTGAGTGCATCTGACTCCGGATCGTGGGCGGCTACAGTCCCAATAGGTCTTCCCTGGTAATAAATTATCGACTCTTCCAACAATTCCCAGGCTTCTGCTTCCAGTTGACTGTTCTGATCGATTGCGCTAGTCATGGGCGTTTAATTCCACTAATAATTATGTATCGGCTCAATTGTGGAAAGTACGCCAGCCTTACCTCAAGCTGACCAGGTTTCCCGGAAGTCAGCATACAGAGTCAATCCACCATCTACAAATAGCGTTTGTCCGGTGATGTAGGCGGCTTCATCCGAAGCTAAAAAAGCTACTGCGGCTGCCATCTCCTCTGAGGTGCCAGCACGCTTCATTGGAATGTGACTTTCCACGATCGCCTTTTTTTCGGGGTCATCTATCCAGTCTTGATTTATTGGGGTGATTGTTGCTCCGGGCGCAACGGAGTTTACACGAATACCGCGGTTAGCATATTCCAATGCTAAGGTTTTGGTTAGGTTTTCCATCCCACCTTTGCTAATGGAATAGCTAATATACATCGGTCGCGGAATAATTTCGTGAACGCTGGAAATATTGATAATCACTCCCGAACGATTCAGAGACAGGAGGTGTTTAATAGTTTCACGGGCGCAGAGATAAGCACCCCGGAGATTAACTGCAATTACCCGATCAAAGTCTGCTGTGGTAACTTCGTGGGATGGGCTTTCTGTTTGAATCCCAGCATTGTTAACTAGAATATCTAGACTGCCAAATTCCTTTACTACGGTGTTGACCATCTCAACAATGTCTGATTCTTGGGAGACATCTCCTTGAACCAGTAGTGACTTTACGCCACAATTTTCGATGTTTCCACAGGCTTTTCGCAATGCCATCTCTTCTGTGTCTACCGCAGCTTCAGGGCTTTTGCGGTAATTGATAGCGATGTTGCACCCTTCTTGAGCGAGTCTGATAGCGATCGCCTGACCGATTCCTGAAGTTGCACCTGTAATTAAAGCGTTCTTTCCCTTTAACCCTATCATATTTCCTCCCTAAGCTGCTTTTGCTGGAATTAGCACTCAGTCAAACAATTCTGGACTTCGACGCTCAGTCGAAAGATTGATGGATTATTCTTTTCTATATTTAAAGTTATTCCTGTCAACTCCTAATGGAGGGAATTTAAAATTCTTATTTGATAATTTTAAATTTCTTAAACTGATTCTCAAAAGTTAGGCTACAGATTCAAGAGATGAAAACTCAACTTGAATCTGATGCCTCTTAATTACGAATTACGTAGCTTGCTTCTCGCCTCCGGCGAGTATTATGAATTGGTATTAGTCCCTATCGTAAATTCGCTGGTACTTGTTCAGGAACTACCCAGTAGTAAATAGTTTTTCCATCTACAGTTAAAGTCTGCTCTGGTTTCCAATCACCCATATCAAAAGCGTGGGAGACAATGCGAGTCCCAGGTTTGAGTTCACTCAATAGCTTGGGACGAAGTTTGGCGTTTACCTCTGGCAGTAAGTAAAGTGTAACTACTGTTGCTTCACTAAAGTCAGTGGTGAACAAGTCTTGTTGGACAAACTTGACGCGATCGGTGACTCCTGCCTTCTGGGCATTATCATTAGCTTCTTGGATGCGTTCGGGGTTAATATCTATACCTATACCGCGCGTACCAAACTTTTGTGCCGCAGTATTGACAATTCTCCCATCACCGCTACCAAGGTCGTAAAGTACATCATTCTTACCCACTTTTGCCACTTTCAACATTGCATCTACAACTGGCTGTGGTGTAGGTACATAAGGAACATCACCGGGGCGTTCTTGTGGTTGAGTTGTGGGAGTTGTCGCAGATGGTGTTTCGGTTTCGGTTTGACCGGTTAAGGTAGAAGGTTGCGTCCCGGCTTCCAAATCTTGCTGTTGCGGTGTACACCCAGCAATTCCCAGACTTGTGATACTAACACCTGTAGCCAGTAAAAACAGAATTTTTTTGAAGTTCATGAATTTTCTCCTTGATTCAGTAGCTTGTGGTCAGTAGTTAGGAAAACAACTGATAGTCATAGAATTTTGAATTGCTTACAGTGTGAGGTTTGGTTTACACAATCCAAAATCAAAGTTGCGCTAAAAGCGCACCAAAGGTGCGACGCAAAATTGTATTAAGTCCTACGTTGACGGTAGTTATTCCAGAACAACACGGGGATACCTGCTGCGACAACTAAAACACCAGCAATTGCTCCCACACCTGTATAGGCCAAGCTGGAGTAGAGCAAGTAACCACAGACGGCGCAAAAGAGTAATGGTGTGAAAGGATAAAATGGCACACGAAATGGGCGCACTATGTGGGGTTCGCGGATTCGCAGTACCATCAGTGATATGCCGGAAAGCAAGAAGAAGAACCAAAATATTGGGGCGGTGTAATCCACCATTGTTTCAAAGCCTTTGCGGGTAAGCGTGCCTAAAAAAACCAGTGCTAAGGCGATCGCTGCTTGCAAAAATAAGGCATAGGTAGGACTGCTAGGACGTTGTTGCCAGCGTCCCATAAAACCAAATAGGGCAAAATCCTGTCCTAGTGCGTAGTTAGTACGCGCTCCAGTAAATATTGTAGCGTTGGTTGCTCCCAAAGTAGCGATCGCAATCAATACACTAATGAACAAGGCTCCCGGTGCGCCCCAAATAGAGCGCATTAAATCTGCGGCTACTGCTTCTGACTGTGACATATTTTCTAATCCCAGTCCCCGCAGGTAAGCCAGATTGATTAGCAAGTAAATGGCGGTGATAATGCCAATACTCCACATTAGCGATCGCAGAATATTACGTCGTCCATTTTGAATTTCTGCGGAGATGTAAGCCGCTTCATTCCAGCCGCCGTAAGATAGCAACACAAACACCATCGCCAGTCCCCAGGTTCCTGATGATGCAGGTTCCACAGGGGGGGCAGAATTAGGAATGGCCGTAAGCCCAAGAATTACTACCAGCAACAAACCTAGAACTTTGGCAGCACTTAACAAGTTTTGCGTCCACTTACCCTGCTGTAAACCGACAATGTTCAAAGCAGTTAAAAGTGCGATCGCTATAGCTGCATAAATAGAAGACGAAAACGTTCCTAACCGCCATATCTGAGAAACATAATCACCAAAAACAAATGCCAAAAGAGCAATGGAACCAGTTTGAATGACTGTCATCCGCGCCCAGGCAAATAAAAAGGCGACTCCCCGCCCGAATGCACGTTTCAAATAGTAGTAGACACCGCCGACATCGGGATAAACAGTCGCCAACTCTGCATAGCACAAGGCTCCTACCAGAGACACGACACCACCCATTAGCCAAAGAAACATTACAGCAAGATCACTGCCTGCTTGACTTGCCACTAGAGCCGGAGTTTGGAAAATCCCTGCCCCGATAACAATACCCACAATCAGAGCTACTGCGTCTGATAATGTTAGGGATGGCTTAGGTACTCCTACTTCAGTTGATGTTGTCTGCTCAAGCAAACTGTAGTCTTTAGGTCTACTCACATTACTCCGTTATTTAGTGTTGAGTTGGGACTCTTGGCTTGGTTTCATAGTCTTTATTCAACAAAGGAATTATCTTATGTACTCCAAATTTGGGAACTCACAATTCACCAAGACCTTTGAGGTTGTGAACTACTAGCCCAAAAGCTAGCCTTCGGGTAGGTCAGATTTTAATCACTGTTTTACTCATACCCACTATGGTAAAAAATAAATGTGACGGGAAAGTGACAGTCACCAATGAGATGTCCTCAAATTATTTGGTACTTCCCTGCGTAGCTTGCCGCCGTAGGCATCGCTCCCAATTCTTTTACTAGACAACATCGTGATGACAATAACATAGAAAATCTGACTCGGTAACACTTCTTCCACGAGTGAGATTTTTAGTAATCTAAAGAATGATTGACTAATAATGGGTAATCGTGCATTCTTTGGTCATAAAGCTCGTAATTCCCGTACCACAAACGTTTCCTTGATTGAGAATGGGTGGTTTATCAAACAGAATTCAGGAGTCAGAATGGGCTAAACCTTAGCTATCCGCTAACAGCAATGTTTTCTGTGCGACTGGCTGATAGTGTCGGCGGCAAGTGAGTATTTTCGAGTCGCGTCTGAATAAATGGGTTTAAAATGAGTGGCGAGTCTAAATCTAGGCTGTTGACTTTGATGAGATTTACCCATTTTTTATTCATACAGTTTTGGTATCATTATCGGTGAACCAAATTAAATGAGTAATGAGTAATGAGTAATGGCTTCTGAATTCTTCTTCAACCCTAATTTTTTAGTATCGGCTACTGGGAAAAAGTAAAATATCTATTAATTCACCTACTACCAAACCCAAGACAGCTAGGACTGTTATAACCCAAAATGAATCTAGTTTATTTAAGCCAGAAAAGCGCATTTCCAAATCAGCTAAAAGCGTAGTGGCTAAGGGAATGATAAAGAGCCTTAATAATATCGACCAAGTTGCTACTAAGGCAATTGATATACTTAAAAATAAAATGACAACTAAAATTTTAGAGCCAAATTCAATTAAACGTTCTAACCAATAAATACTTTTTCGCACTACAGCTATAACCATAGCAGCGACAAAAGCCCCTACCAACCAAATAATATGATGAGCAGCAAGATACCATCCCAAGAGAGTATAAGCCAATAAGAGTAATACTAAAGGCATCAAAGGAATCCTGTTAAAAAATTCCACATTCATACTGCCAAGGCTTGTAAAAATACCAAGTTATTCTCTTAATTTTAGTCAAAACTTGTTACTAATCAAACTTGTCAATATACCAGTTTTTCTCAGGATACTTCTCTATCTACAGAGCAAATTTAAAGACGTATTTTTTCATCGTGACAATATATAGCTCTACTTAATCATTTGTACACAACAATAGAAATCGGGAATCTGAGCTTAGACGCTTATCAGGTCTGTAGCAACAACAGCATATTAGATCACAAATTTTAGATTTGTAATCTAATTTAACTTTGTTAGATACGATTGCTCCGCAGCATAACCAGGAACTTGGGTTAGCGATCGCAGTAGATTGCTTATACGTATTGAAATTATAAGTAAGTTATATTTAAGACGTAAATTTATTAGTTGAAGAACAATAGTATTGGAGAATCTAAGACTAGTGAGGTCTAAATAGATTGCTTTGGCTCTCACCTATTTGCCATGAAATTTAATCAAGAGGTGGTTCCAATTCACTGTGTACAACTTTGACAACTGTCCACAATACTGTTGCATGTCTCAAGCTCATGGTAATATTATTTTACTGTCAGGAGATATTATTTTATACATCAAATTGCAACCATGCGGAAACAGTTATTTAGGTGTGCTACCTCTAAAAAACAAAAAACTATTCGATCCACCCAGGAAATCAACAAAAGCCCCAATGTGCAAAGCACAGAGCTTTTGAAATTCTGCTTATATAAGGTACTAAAGAGCTAAAAAAGCCTTTTTTTAGTAATCATAACAGCTAGTTAGGAAGGCATAAAACCCTCTTCTAATGGCAAAAAATTAGACAACAGTAAATAGAAAAGTTTTGACATAGAGTCAATTGTTTTTTGTATATGTAAAAATATCAAAAAGCCCGATTTGTCTTGCGACTAAGACATTAATATTCTGTGTTTATTTAGATTTAGTTACCTATATATAAAAGTCCTATTTGATTGGTGAAAACTTCAGCTATCCTCAACCAAATGAGGCAAGCTCTTAAATTTAGCAAATGATTTAGGGCTGCTAGATCAATCTTGATTTAGTAAAAACTCGATTATTGACAACGCAAATAAGAGTAACAGGAAAAACATGAATATCATTGTTCGTTTGTTTGGAGCGATCGCTCTCCAAATATCTGTGTTGGCTGCGATGTCTAGCATGGCAATGTCTGATGACAAGCCCTTCCGCGTCAACACCCAGCAAACTACTGCTGTTTCTCAACGGAAAACAACACAGAGGATTTGCTCTTTAGATCCCATTGAGGATTTATTACCTCCACCACAAACTAAGGCAAGTAATTCTTTGCTTTCTTATCTTGCTGAACAGGGTTTTACACAGAATCAAGAGGGTTCCTGGGTTTGTTATGCGAATGATCCTAAAAAAGAAGGGCGTTACTTTACTCTGTTTAAGGTCAAACAAGTTAATGGCAGGCTTATAGCCAGTTCTTTCCTAGATGAGGGTAGCCTGATTCAGGGGCAGGAAAATCGTAGTTTGGACTTCTTTATGATGCTGGTTGAGCGTCATATGAATCCTAATCAAGGAAACCGTCAAGGTATACGTAGATATTTAGAAACCTTTGTTTCCTTAGTCAAGCAAGGGAAAATCAAACCCACGCGTCGTGGCTTTCTTTTTGACCAACCAAACCGAGCATTGGTCTTATATCACCCACTCTCATCAGGAAGCCTCAAAGGTACAGGAATCACAATCAACATTCATTTATCTAAGAGTTGAATTGGGGAGTGGGGAGTGTTGAGTGCTGAGTCATGAGTGCTGAGGAACTGTTTTGCCCATGCCCATGCCCAATTCCCAATTAAATTGCTGTCGTTTAGTGGAGGTGCATCTTGCCTAAATCAATTGTTCAAAGAATTGCGATGCCGAAGGTGGTTCGCTTTGCAGCGATCGCATTTTCATCTGTTGCAGTAGTACTCACTACGTGTCAATCTGCTTTTGCACAGTTAAATGTTGGACGCTATGGCATCCAACAAGGACTGGAGTCTGAGTATCTCCAGTACCAAATTAATAACCAAAATTTGAGCCGGATGCGAGTCATTCCTGCATGTGATGTGGGATTTGGTCTGACCTGCAATAAGACTGGATCGGTAATCCAACAATTAGTGGAGTTCAACAATGGGACTAGTTATCAAAACCTTCTCATCCGAGCAGCCGGTGGGGAGAAAAACTTCCAGAATTTCGCTAGCTTCTACGGCAATAATCCCAATCTCTCTGCCGTGCCTTACGCCTCATTTTGGAGAAATGCATCCCCCACAATCATGGATGGATCTCAATACCTTCTAGGACAACCTTTTGGTCGCAATCCAGTAGAAGGACTCGGACTTGTAACCAAGCAGTTCTACTGGGCACCATACTCAGGAGTCAATGACTCTGTTAGTCTTCGTAATGGATTACTAGACCTGAAATTGTCATACGGACGACTGCTGTTTGAAGAGGCCTCAAAAATTTCTAACATTCAAGAGCAGATTCAGTCTCTAGGTCTTTCGCCAGAGATGACAAATTTCTATTTAAATAAAATCTCTACAGGCTTGGATGCATTGAATTCTGGAGATCAGAACCAACTCCAACAGAAGATTTTTGAAGTACTATCCTTTCCATACTCCGAAGATGGTGGGGAACTCGGACGGCCCAATAATGCGATTCCACAGGAATTTAATCAGCTCTTAGGAGAAGATATCGCAGGAGATACGTTGCTAAGTGACAATCCACTAGCCTTGGATGGAGAAACAATAGCTTTTGATGCTTTCCCTGCCTCTGCGGGAGATGTCATGGTACCAGACAGTTCTGATTCCTTTCCACTCTGGCCAATAATCGGAGCTGGGGGTCTTGCTTTATTTCTGCTTCTAGTACTGGGTGGTGATAGTTCTTCAGCTCAACCATCTGTTTCTTCATCTCAACCACCTGCACCTGTTTCTCCAGAAAATCCACCTTTGTCTCTCACCAACAAAGGCGAATGCGATCTGACTCCCAGTGGTAATGGTTCTGATCACACACAGATCATTGAAATTCCGTGTAATGTGACTCCTAAAACTCCTACGGAAGTGAAGAGGGTAGTGGAGCCATCAATGATCAAAGCGCTTGTGTTGCTAATTGTTCTACTATGTATAGTCCGTCACAAACAGAGGGCTTTGAAACTTCGTAATTATGTTACATAACGGGATTTAGCCAAAAGTCAGAGTGCTGGTTTCCAGCGATGTCTAAGACGGGCTACGCCTAAGCAAGTCTGCGAACATCAGGCTCAGAATTGAAGAAGAATTCAGAATTCAGGAGTCAGAATAAAGACGCGACGCTCGCAGACTCGCTACCGCTCCGCTATCGTTCGCGTAGCGTGTCGTAGACAAGACTCGCTAACGCTTCTCTACGAGACGCTAAAAGCGAACGCTATTAAAGTAATGAGTAAGGAGTAATGAGTGGATGAAAAATGGGTATTTACTCATTACTCATTACTTATTACTTATTACTTATTACTCATTACTCCTTCTTAAGAGCGCCTTTAGGTCGGTGAAGATGTCAAAGAGCGTTCCGTAGAGAAGGAAAGGTATCGCCTGTTAATCTGCGGCCAATTCACCACATTCCACCAATTATTCAAATACTCAGCCCGACGGTTGCGATATTTTAGGTAATAAGCATGTTCCCACAGATCATTACCCATAATCGGATATGAACCCTCCATAATTGGGTTATCCTGATTTGCGGTGGTGACAATCTGGAGTTGCTTTTGAGGATTGCGTACTAACCAAACCCAACCACTACCGAAACGAGCTGCACCCGCTGCATTAAACTGTTTTTTAAAGGCATCAAAACTGCCAAAAGTTTTGTTAATTTCTTGAGCGATCGCTCCCGATGGTTGTCCACCACCTTCAGGACTCATTAGTTGCCAAAAAATCGTGTGGTTGAGGTGGCCACCACCATTATTACGTACTTTTGTCCGAATATCTTCAGGTACGCTGTTCAAATCTACTAGTAAAGCTTCAACACTTCTTTTTTGCAAATCTGGATACTGCTTCAATGCATCATTTAAGTTCTTGACATAGCTAGCATGGTGTGCATTATGATGCAATTTCATTGTCTCAGCATCAATAGCTTTTCCTAATGCCCCATAAGCATAAGGCAATGGTGGTAGCTGTGCAGGAGAAGCACTTAGTGCCCTATTAGGATAGGCTACAGGGGGAAATGATCTAGCAGGGGTTGGTATTGGTGTAGAAGATTGTGCCTCAGCTATTGGTACTGGTTCATGAGAAATCAGCAGAATTGCCAGCAAAATTGTTGTGAAGAAAAAAACTATTGTTTTTCGCCAAAACTTTATCATAAATTGTAGCCTCAAAATCAATATTGTTGGCTTGTAATCCGATTATGGAATGTTGTTTTGCAGCCAAATCAAGCCAAATATTATATATATTACCTTAGTTATCAGGTAATTCGAGGCAAAATACTCAAGAGAATAGAATTAATCACGGCCAACCCAGTGGAGGCATTCAAAGCACTCCAAAAGCACCATCTTAAGCGAAAATGCTCTACTACATAAGCTGTCAATGCAAAAATAATTGTATTTAAAATAAACAAGAATAAGCCCAGAGTCAGGATAATCAAGCGAAATCTAAAAAAACTGAGTATTGAGAGCAGAATTGCATTTGAAATTCCGTAAACAACACCATGTATCGCTTTAATAAAAGTATCAATTTTAATAAAGAAAGGTAGCTTAAAAATAATTAAAAAACTGATAGTGATAAGTAATCAAGTGAATATAACACCAAACATCATAATTCCTTATTTTATTCATCTGAGTCGATAAGTTTAACTATGGATTCAGTTGTAGTGATAAAGATGACATAGTTTTAATGTCTATAAAAGTTTGATAAATTATTTCTACATATTATAACATATAAATAAACATCTATGTCTCTCTTACTTAATTTATTCCCTTGGATATATAAGGACAAATAACAAGCAAAACTCTTGACAGATATAGCTAAAAATTTATTTTGCTAAACCTATAATTAAGAACTTGTAAGCATTAGAATCTTACCTACTGACAACTTGACAACTGTGTAGTGATTTTTAGTTAATTAAAATACACATGAATAAACCAAATCCATAAATACCCTTATTTCCTGGTCGGCTTTGAGCGCTACACCTCTAATATGGGCGTTTTTCAACTTTTTTACGATTAACCTAAGATTCAGTACTTGTTTATAAGCATTTTCTGAATTTATTTGCTTACTAAACGTCTATATATTTCAAATTCAAGAGTGTTATCAACCTACTAACTACGATAAAACAGGAATAGATCATGTCTTTTCACAAATTATTAGTTAATTACCCGGCGAGCAAAAATCAAGGCAATAAAGACATATAACAAAAGGTAAATAATATGCATCCTAATCAAATCAGGCAAAAAACTGTAGTAGTCAATAGTAATTTAGAGCAAGGAATCCGGAGTGAAGTCAAAATTGATCAAGCACAAATGCATGAAATAACTATCCGTGATCTAGCGATATCTTTATCTCCTGTTGGCTTTATAATTGGTTGGATAGGTTTTTTTCTAATATTGCAAAAAATCCGAGTATTTTTAGATGAAAAGATGGTTTTATCCATCAACAGTGCACACAGACTTCCCTGTAAAAACTGCCGCTTTTATTCCAATAATCATTATCTAAAATGTGCAGTAAACCCTTCTATTGTTCTCACTGAAGAAGCGATGAATTGTTCTGAGTACTCATCCAGTAAGAAAAATTTTTCTTCTAAAAAGCCCTTTAGCTAAGAATAATAATTATCAATCTTAGGGCATAAGATTTTCACATTTTGATTTGCGGCTAAATATCAAAGCTGGTGCTAATTTTTTCCATTTATTTATCCCATCTGGTTGCCTAAGTCTCGCTGTCGCCGTAACCAATGTGCGACATCGTTAGCGGTAATAATGCCTTTGAGTGAACCATTCTGAGTCACCAGTACCCGACGAACTCCCGATTCTTGCATTTTTTCCAATACCTGCGACATCTGCTCTTCTGGACGAGCAGTAACTCCTGTGTCTGTGGAAATCATGGCATCTCTAACAGTACGATAAATCCATTCTTCGCGCGGGATATCCTTGACCTGATTTAAGGTAATAATCCCTATAGGATGACTATCTTCCGTTACTGGGAAAGACTGGTAGCGACGACTGAGGAAATATTTATCCACTAAATCTTGCAGCGTCAGGTCAGCATTTACCGTTTCTGGATGGGGAGTCATGATTTCCTGTGCCTTTACTCCTTCCAGGCTTGTGCGGATCAAAAGCTCTTCGTAACCGGCTTCTGCGGCATTATATAAGAACCAACCAATCAGGATCAACCAGAGTCCACTCAACAAGGCTGAACCGAACAACTCCCAGAAACCAAGGGCAATAAGCAAATAAGCTAACCATTTACCGCTCGTCGAGGCGATTTTGGTAGCCTTTTTCTGATTGCCAGTATACTTCCAAATTAGCGATCGAAAAACACGACCGCCATCTAGAGGAAACCCAGGCAGCATATTGAATATGGCTAAGATGAGGTTAATTGTTCCGAGGTAAGATGCGACACCCGTAACTACAACACTCCATCCAGCATTTGTGCCGATATACGCAACTAAACCGAAGAAAGCAGCCAGCACTAAACTGGTCAAGGGCCCAATGATCGCAATCTGAAACTCATCATCAGGACGTTCGGCATCCATACGAGTGCGTGACACCCCACCAAAGATAAACAGAGTGATGCCTTCGACGGGAATTCCTTTTGTCTTAGCCACCAAGGAATGAGAAAGCTCATGAGCCAGTAGCGAGGCAAAGAAGAAAAACGTTGCTACTAGGCCCATACCGAAATAAGTTGCATTGGAAAGTCCCGGATAGTTGGCTGGAAATAGACCTGCACTTAATGTCCACAGGATGAGGAAGACAATTAATAGCCAGGACAAGTCTATTCGGATTTCAAACCCGAAAATGGAACCTAAGCGAAAACCCTGCATATATTCCTCTTTTTCTAAAGCAGTTTTTGTCTAGAAATGCTGTTGCTGAAAAAAACTAGAGTGAAAATATAGGACTAGTATTTGATTTTTGAAATTACTTGTAGAGATAAAGAACTCTTAACAAGAAAGAAGGAAATTAGAGGTGTACAGATTTTTTTTCAGAAATCAAACCGGATTCCTAT
This sequence comes from Nostoc sp. CALU 546, assembly GCF_048836525.1. NCBI lineage: Bacteria > Bacillati > Cyanobacteriota > Cyanophyceae > Nostocales > Nostocaceae > Nostoc > Nostoc sp. CALU 546. The sequence goes on along the minus strand of NZ_JAWJTF010000037.1, from coordinate 24,743 downwards.
ATGTGAGTGATACTAAATCACCAAAAGCATAGAAAATCACAATCATTGCTTCCTCTGGCAAACGATAGATATTGCCAAATCTCAATAGTGGTCTGTTACATTAATTTTGTGAGGTTTGTAGTTAGCGATCAATCGCTTAATTTTCAGTGTCGAAGTCTTTTATCTGCCTGTGCCCTGATTAAGTTGGATTAATAGCCAAGTGAGATAAGTACCGAAAGGGCCCCAGAGAGCATAAGGTAAGAACAGCCACGAGGCTTTTTGGGAAATTGGCTTAACCAAAAATGCCAAAATATAGACGAGAAGTGTTGCCAAGCCACCGACAATCATTCCACCTGTTAGGCTGCGAATTTCTACCACAATGGGACTGTAAACGGAGGTTAAAAGAGCGATCGCTGCGTACAAACCCATCAACAGCCAAGGACGAGACTGTTTTGAGCTTCTCTCCCAGACGATAATTGCTGAAATTGTCAGACAGATCCAAATGAATGTCCAGATAAATGGGATGAGGAATTCAAAGGTTAACCAGTCGGGACGCTGCAAGTTCTGAAACCAAGGGTCACGCAATGATGTGAGCAGGCTACCGCCGAAAAATAGTGCTGCCGAAACTGCTGTGATAATCCATCTAGCTTTCACAAAGGTTTCCTGCCATAGTTAGGATTACACTTATAGTCTAGTAGTTCGCCAAGTGAACTTGGCGGGGTAAAGGGTAAGGGGGAAGGTGGGGTCCCCTCTGGGGATAAGGGGCGGGGGGAAAGGGTTTAAATCTCTTACCCTTTTCCCTTTCCCCTTTCCCCAGTCCTCACTTAGCATTTTTGGGTTGGCAGACTACTAGTTCAGGGCTGCATTAGCGTTTGCAAAGCGTCTTGATTGCTGAATTCTGCATTCTTCTTCAATCAGCTTAATTTTTTAGTTTTAATCTGTCTGTAGATAGATGCAATGTTATGAGCATCATCAATTCCACGATGATGTTTGCCTTTCAATTCTATTCCTAGCTTATTGAGAGCCTCTGCCATACCAAATTTTTTAGATACGCCAAGATATTCTGAAAATTCCTCTTTGATATTTATGTGCTCTGAAGTAAAAGGGTAAGAGAAATTATGAAACGCGCAATCTTGAATAAATTGCTTTTTGTCGTAACCGCCCCAAGAACAAAAAATATAATTGGGAAATAAATCAATCCATTCTTTGAAGCGAGAAATTGCCTCTAAAAATTTGGGTGCTTCGTCAACATCTTGCTGCCGAATGCTAGTCAATTCGGTGCAAAAACCTGTCAGTTGTGGATGTCTCACAGGTTGGATGAATTGCTGAAACTCTGAATCAATTTCCCAGGTTGTTCGATTGAGCATCACTGCACCGATTTCGATGATTTCCATTTCGTGACGAGGAATAGTCTTACTGTTACAGCAAGTAGCCTCCAAATCGACTATTAGATAGTAGTGGGATATTTGAGATTTCATATTAGGTAATAAATAATCTTATTTAATAAGAGTAGTTGTTTATACGTATTTTTTAAGGCTTACAAAATAGCCATGTAAGTTATTGTAGTCAATATACTACAATAATGCGGTATTTACAACCTTTTTCATGTATTTGAACTACAAACTGCCTGTTTAGATTGATGAAAAAGGTCTAACCCAACGCAGTTGAATAGCGATATCAAGAACGATCGCAGCTATTGCAAACCACAATACACTTTCAAAGGCCAAGACCACAAAAGGCCAAATTGTGCTATGAGAATTCCACCCAAGTTCTATCTGAGTTAATCCCCGCACCAAGCCAAAGGCTAGCACACCACCAGCTTTGAGTTGAGGGTTTTTATCTGAGCGGATGATGTAGCGGTAGGTGACACCAAATAGCAAACCAGTAAAAGTTGCGATCGCACCACTCACCCACCAATGCCAGTTAAGATCATTTTGCAGACTTGCGAGTGTTGAAAAATACTTTGCCAGAACTAAAGTATTCAACAGACTGGTAATTCCAAAAGCGCAACACACAGATAAACCCCCAATTATTCCAGCTTTCAGGGATTCTAGGCGTTCTGCCATCAGTTGAACATCTGAAGTTTCGTTCACTTTGCGTCCTTGAGTAAAATTTAAGAGTGCAGCGATCGCACCAACACTGCTGAAGGATCAACCGCCCAATCCCTGTATGATAAATATTAGAAACCTTTTGTAATTATTTGAAAAGTGGGACTATGGAGATTTTGACACTAGGTTGGGTATCACTGTTAGTTGTGTTTACTTGGTCAATTGCAATGGTAGTGTGGGGACGTAACGGACTGTAGAGGCATTGTGGAAAGTCCATTTTTGAGTATTTTGGCTTTATTTGCTGTAGTGCTGCTCGTAGTAGTCACTGGTGGTATTGGTTATTTGACCCTGGCAGACTGGCGCGATCGCCGTCGTCGAGATGAAGAGAAACGCACCACCCGCAGCGCCACTCCTAAGCGGCGATAATTTTCTCGTGGTTGAAAAATCTTTGTGTAGGGACGCGATATTATTCATTGGTGTCAACTTCAGCTAGAAATAGCTTCGCTGCGGGCTTCATAACCCGCCAGAGAATTCATTCTCTGGCTCATAGCTAAAGTCTACTGAATTACAATCCCTGGCGGACGTGCGGTTTCGCGTTAAGTTGACACCAATGGATATTATTGTGTCCCTACATTGTTTTTTCTAGCATTTAAAGGAAATGACTGTTACCTTTGCGATCGCAACGGGAATCATGAGATAGAAGACTTTCAATATTTCAAGTCCCACTGGGAATGGAAAACTCCTCTACCACTCAACCCATAGAACCAAATTCAGAACAGCAAGAGTCTCATTCAGATGTGACAACAGCCTCTCTGTGTCAAAATGAGCAACAAAAAGCCTTGTCTGGAGTTATTGCCCACATTCGTGAGTCTCTAGACATAGAAACTATCTTCAAAATTACGGTCACTGAAGTCCGCCAACTTTTAAAAAGCGATCGGGTTGGCGTGTTTCGTTTTGATCCTGATTTGGCATGGGAAGGGGAATTTATCTATGAAGATGTGGGAACCGAATGGGATTCGGCACTAGCAGCCAAACTGCGCGACCACTGCTTTAGTGAGAAATTTGCAGAACTATATCAGCAAGGTCGGATTAGAGCAATAGCTGATATTTATCAAGTTAATGCTAGTGATTGCTATATCCAGATTCTAGAAAGATTTCAGGTACGTGCCAATATAACAGCCCCTTTGATGAAAGGTAAAGATTTATGGGGCTTGCTGTGTATTCATCAGTGTAGTAGTCCTCGGCAATGGGAAGCATCAGAAATTGAGTTTGTGCAACTCATTGCTGAACATCTAGGAGTTGCTTTGCAGCAAGCAGATTACCTAGAACAAGTAAAACTGCAATCAGCACAACTAGCACAAGCAAAAGCCAGAGAAAAAGCAGCCCAATGGCAAAAAACCATAGCCATAACCATTGAGAAAATTCGTCAATTCCTAGACTTGGAAAGCATTTTCCACACAAGCACCGCAGAACTTCGGCAACTGCTAAATGCTGACCGCGTGGCTATTTATCGCTTCAATCCCGATTGGAGTGGTGAATTCGTGTTTGAATCAGTGGCAGAGGGTTGGATCTCCTTGATCCATGAACAATTGCAGCGACCGGAATTGAGTGAAAATGTTAGTGAATGCAGCGCCAAAGATTTAGCTAACCCCCCAATTCCTGATACCTACTTACAAGATACAGAGGGTGGTAGCTTTAGTCGATGTGAAGTTTATCGTGTTTGTAATGATATTTACAATTCCGGCTTTAGTGACTGCTACATTAAAATATTAGAAATTTATCAAGCAAGAGCTTATGTGATCATTGCCATTTACCACGGTCAGAAGCTCTGGGGCTTGCTAGCAGTATACCAGAACGCCAGAACCCGTGATTGGCAAAAAGATGAGGTTTATTTGCTCACTCAAGTGGGCACTCAATTAGGTGTGGCTTTGCAACAAGCGGAATTTATCCAACAAATGCAAATCCAAGCAGCAGAGATCAGTAAAGCTGCTGAAAGGCAAAGAGCATTGGCGAACACCGTAGAAAAAATTCGTCAGTCCTTGGAAATTGAAGCCATCTTTAAAACCACAACTCAAGAAGTCCGTCGGTTATTAGAAGTGGAACGAGTCGCAATTTACCGCTTCTATCCTGATTGGAGTGGCGAATTTGTCGCTGATTCCATTGTTGATGGTTGGACACCAATAGTTAAACCGCAACCTGTAACAGAAGGCGTTCTTGTGCAAGGAAAGCAAGCGGGTAAGTATGCACGGAATGAAGTTTTTGTACCAATTTCTCAGGGCGAGAAATTGTGGGGGTTGCTAGTAGCTTATCAAAACTCCCAACCTCGTTATTGGCAAGATGAAGAAATCAACTTGCTAGCACAAGTTGGCGTCCAATTGGGAGTAGCATTACAGCAAGCTGAGTCATTGAAACAGGTGCAGGTGCAAGCTCAAAAACTGGCTAAAGCCGCCGAACGAGAACGCAAAGCAGCCGAAAGGGAGAAGGCCTTAGCCGCAACTGTGGAGAAAATTCGCCAGTCTCTTGATATTGACACCATTTTTGCTACCAGTACAGAAGAGGTGCGGCGGCTATTAGAAGTTGATCGAGTGACAATCTATCGATTTCGGGCTGATTGGAGTGGCGAATTTGTTGCTGAGTCTTTAGCTCAAGGTTGGACACCAGTAAAAAAAATTGTACCTGCGATGGTAGATGATTACTTGCAAAAAAACCAAGTAGGAGATTTTGCTAATGGTAAAACTCTGGTTATTAAGGATATTTACAGCACTGATGATTCTATTCCTTATATTGCCCTGATTGAACTAATGGAGGCTAGGGCATATATGATTGTGCCGATTTTTCAGGGTGAGAAACTTTGGGGATTACTAGCAGCTTATCAAAATATCCAACCCCGTGATTGGCAAGAAGATGAGATAGATTTGCTGATGCAGATTGGTACTCAGTTAGGGGTAGGACTTCAACAAGCGGAATTATTTGAACAAACTCAACGTCAAAAAGAAGAAATCACCCAGACTCTTAAAGAATTACAGCACACTCAGAGTCAGTTAATTCAAAGTGAGAAAATGGCAGGCTTAGGACAGTTAGTTGCTGGTGTAGCCCATGAAATTAACAACCCGATTAGTTTCATTTATGGCAACATAACTTACGTTACTGAACATGCCGAAAATTTATTGAAATTACTGCGCCTCTATCAGAAACAGTATCCTAAGACAACAGGAGAAGTTCAAAAGCAAGTAGCAACACTTGATTTAGATTTCATTAGTGATGACTTGCCCAAAATTCTCACTTCAATGAAAATAGGAGCAGATCGCATCTCTCAATTAGTCTTGTCGTTGCGAAGTTTTTCTCGACTTGACGAAACAGGCATGAAGCCTGTAGACATTCATGAAGGCATCGACAGTACTTTGCTAATTTTACAACATCGACTGCAACCAGAGACTAATTCTTTTGCTATTGAGGTAATTAAAGAATATGGGGAATTGCCTTCAGTAGTCTGCTATGCAGCCCAGATGAATCAGGTATTTATGAATATTCTCAACAATGCGATCGATGCACTGGAAAACTTAGCAACTAGTGGAAAAATAATTGACAATCCTAAAATTTGGATTCGGACAAGAGTCATAGAAGGGAATATGATTCTGATTTGGATTGCCGATAATGGTTGTGGGATTCCAGAGATGGTGCGATCGCGCATTTTTGAACCTTTCTTTACCACCAAACAACCTGGACAAGGTACTGGTTTGGGTTTATCTATTAGCTACCAAATTATTGTCGAAAAACACGGTGGTAATATCAAGTGTATTTCTGAACCTGGTAACGGCTGTGAGTTCTGGATCGAAATTCCGATGAAACGGACAGTTAGTTAAAAAGATCGTAGGTATAGTCAGCCGCAAGCATCGCTTGGTGTAATACATATCTATTGCTGCTGTTGCAACCAAGCACAGAAAACAGTAGAAGAATCATTTGAGTACGGAGAGATAGACAGAGACCGTTTTGTAATAATAGCCAGAGGGTACATAAACACAGGATGCGGAAAATTAAATTTTATAAACGAAAATTTAATTTTATTTATTTTTTAGGTAACTTTCACTATCTCAAATGTATAATCTGTTATTTATTTATATTTATTAAATGTATAATCTATCATTGATTTTTATTTATATTCACCTCCATTACTTGTTTGTCGGTTGAGATTGTGGAACTGAAAGTATCGTCTTTGAAAACATAAGACAGTATCACCTAGTAGTCATTTTTTGACAGAGGTAGAAAAATTGTAATTACCTAAACTTGTGCTTCAAAAATCATGAGCCATTATATGGATAGTTAGCACGTTTACGGCACTATCCAATGTCTCAAGACTTATTAAACTCCTTTCAAGAAGCATACAGCAATCTCGAACTGTTTCCGTTGATGGAACGGAACGAAATGGAAAGATTTCGAGTCGAATATGGTGATGATTTAATTGCAGACCTTAACCAATTAGTAGAAGATAGTCCTAATGGAGATGGCAAAATTGTCTTTACAGGACATCGAGGATGTGGTAAGTCTACTTTGTTAGCTGAATTTAGCCGACAAATTCAAGATAAATATTTTGTAGTTCTGTTTTCTATTGCTGACAAAATTGAAATGTCGGCGGTTAATCATATTAATATACTGTTTGCGATCGCAGTTAATTTAATGACAGAGGCCGAAGCCCGCAAGGTTGATATTCCACAATCTACTAAAGAAGCTCTTTATAAGTGGTTTGCTACCCGCACTCGCACTGAAGAAACAAATTTGCAAGCAGAAGCTAGTATAGGTTTTGACCTTTTAAAATTGATTAGTTCTAAATTAAAAGCTGATGCTAGCGTTCGGGATGAAATTAAGCAAGAGTTTGAACGCAAGTTATCAGATTTAGTTGCCAGAATTAACGAAATCGCTGCTCTTATTCAAGCTGCAACTAAACAAAACGTTTTAGTAATTATTGATGATTTAGATAAACTTGACTTAGGCAGAGTTAACGAAATTTATCGAGATAACATTAAGGCTCTTTGTCAACCTAACTTTCAAATTATTTACACTATCCCGATCGCAGTCCTTCGAGAAACATTTATTAGTACAATAATTGCCACTGAAACTAACGATCAAGTTGTGGCAATGCCTGTCTTAAAAATATTTGATAAAGGTAAAAATCGCTTCCCTAATGCTCAACCTCGCCCGGAAGCAACAAAGATTCTAGGTGAAGTTTTACAAAAACGGATTCCCAGTGAATTAATTGCGGCTGAAACGGCTGAAAAAATTGTAATTTACAGTGGTGGCGTATTGCGAGAGCTAATTCGCATTTCTAAGGAATGTTGCCGTATATGTTTGCGGACTATCCGGCGTAATCCTTCAGCCGAAGTTATTATTGATGATAAAATTCTTCTGCAAGCAATAAATAAAATTCGCAATGATTTTTCCATCCGCTTAGGAAAAACTGATATCGATATTTTGCAGAGCGTTTATGAACAATTTATGCCCAATGATCCCAAACAAGCAGAGTTTTTAGATTTGCTACATGGGCTGTATGTTCTAGAATATCGCACCGATGAAACTTGGTATGATGTTCATCCAATTATTATCGAAAGCTTGAGAAGACAGGGAGCGATTAATGTTAAATGAAGAATTATTAGATGATGAGGGAGAAAATCAAGATGCGTATGATGATTTAATTGTTTCTATTGAAGCTCAAAAACGCGGCTTAAATTTACTGATTGCGGTTTGCGATGATGGTAGTTTTCGTGATGAAATTATTGCCCAGTATGAAGCTGAATTACAACCCGCCTTCCGTGCATATCGAGTAACTTTAGCACGTCAAGAACCAAGCCTAAAAGCTGCTCTTAACCAACTGGTTCAACAAGAAGAATATCTCCGTCAGCAGAAGCCGGCGGTGATTACTGTTACGGGTGCTGAACAACTTTATTTTCTCAGGTTGGGAAATGAGCAATCGGAACAGGAGAAATTTTTTGGCTACTTACAGTGGACAAGGGAAGGATTGCGCGAATTTCCTTTTGCGATCGTGCTTTGGGTAACTAATCAAATTTTAGTCAGCCTGATTAAAAAAGCCCCTGATTTTTGGAGTTGGCGCAATGGTGTATTCCGGTTTGAATCTAAAAAGACAAATGCTATTCCTGGTAAAGAATTAGAACACATTCGCTTTGTTTTTAGAGACACAGAATTAGCCAGCACAGATACGAATGAAAATAACCCCTTTTTCTTACCCATTCAAGATTTACAAAGGCTAATCGAGAAAGTAGAACAGGAACAGGGAACTAAAGATCCTACCTTGGCTACCTTATATTCAAGGTTAGGTGATATTTATCGCAGCAGATTAGAGCGGGGTGAATCTCAAAATTATCAAGAAGAACAGGAATTAGCAATTAAATATTGGCGTCAGGCGAGTGAGTTACAAAATGAATTAGGTTTGCAGGTAGACTTAGCTAATAGCCTCAATAATTTAGCAGGAATATATCGTGCAACGGGACACTATAGCGAAGCCGAACCACTATATAAACAAGCTTTAGAACTGAGGAAACGTCTATTAGGAGATAACCATCCTTCTTTTGCTACTAGCCTGAATAATTTGGCAGGACTATACAAATCTACTGGACAATATAATAAAGCGGAACTCTTATATCAAGAAGCTTTAGAACTGAGGAAGCGTCTGTGGGGAGAAAACCATGCCGATGTTGTGGCCAGTCTGAACAATTTGGCACTACTATATGATGAACAAGGACGTTATGACGAAGCAGAACCTTTGTATCTGCAATCATTAGAACTCGAAAAACGTCTGCTTGGTGAAAATCATCCTTCTTTCGCTCTCATACTGAATAATTTAGCACTACTTTATTATCATCAAGGACGTTTCAGTGAAGCTGAACCGTTGTCGCAACAAGCAATAGAACTAGATAAGCGATTTTTGGGAGAAGAGAATCCTGATGTTGCAACAGATTTGCATAATTTAGGTTTAATATACCGCGCTCAAGGACGCTACAGTGAAGCGGAATCCTTGTTTTTGCAATCATTAGAACTCAAGCAGCGTGTATTACAAAAAGCGCATCCGCTTTTAGCAGATACTATTTACGCTTTGGGTTATATGTATAGAGAACAGGGACGTTACAATGAGGCGGAATCTTTATGTATAAAAGCATTAGAACTTGATAAGCTTTTGTTGGGAGAAAATCATCCTAATGTTGCGGAAAGTCTCAACAATTTGGCAGAAATTTATCGTGCAACAGGGCGTTATGGTGAAGCAGAGCCGCTTTATTTGCAAGCTTTAGATATTTGTGAACGAATTTGGGGTGTAAATCATCACCGTAGTGTCACTGTTCGTCAAAATCTAGATAAACTTGCCGCAGCAATGCAGAATAATGGAGAGTGCGATGTCTTGTCTACGACACGCTGCGCGAACGACAACCCCTTTGGGGAACGCATGACATAGAGCTAAAATATCATTTTGGGTTAAGCTGACTCTAATCTAGAGATAGCAAAATGGCTAAAGATGTTTTCCATCAACAGGTAAAAAAAGCATTAATCAAAGATGGGTGGATAATTACTCACGACCCTTTTACAATTCGTGTTAGTGAAGCGATTAAACTACAAATAGACTTAGCCGCTGAAAATGCCATTGCCGCAGAACGGAATAAAGAGAAAATAGCTGTTGAAATTAAGAGTTTTATTGCAGATTCAGATATCAGTGAATTTCATACGGCACTTGGACAATATCTCAATTACTGCCAAGCTATTGAAGAGAAAGAAGCAGATAGAGTGCTTTATCTAGCCGTTCCTATCGAAACATATCAAGACTTTTTCCAACTTTCTTTTGTCCAACGCACCCTTCATCGTTACCAAGTTAAGTTGATAATTTATGACCCAAAACGTGAGGAAATTCGGCTATGGATAAAATAGAACGCTATAGACAATTTATCAAACAAATTTTGAGCGAACATCAACAAATCACATCTAATACCGATACAGTCAAATCACAATTAATTTTAGACAACGAGAACGACCATTATCAACTAGCCTACGTTGGTTGGCAAGGAGATAAGCGGGTGTTTGGCCCGGTCATGCATTTTGATATTCAAGATGGGAAAATATGGATACAGTATAACGGTACGGAAGAGTCTGTTGCTGAACGATTGGTTGAGTTAGGTGTACCCCATTCTGATATTGTTATTGGGTTCCATTCTCCTTTTAAACGCCAGTTTAGTTCTTATGCTGTTGAGTGAACTTCAACTCAAGTGATCGATACATTAATATTGAAAAAGCAGTAGCAGTGAATAGATAGAAAAGCGATCGCTTCCCCTAGTACAACGCGGCGTAAATAAACCTACTATTTCAAACAGGTACAAGCCTTGATATATCAATCTTTTGACTTTTGATTTCCGCCTTGCGGTAGTAAATACCCGACTTCTTAAACAAGTCGGGTAGCTCTGGGAAGCTTGCTCAATTGTCCTTCAAATCTACTAGCGAACCCCGACAAAACCAGCTTGCTCAATTGCCCTTTGTCCTTGGTCAGTTAATAAAAGATTGGCATAAGCATTTCCAATCTGCTGTTCCCGACCTTTATTCTGCTTAATAATCACAAACAAATTAGCGATCATTGGATAACTACCATTTTTGATCGCCTGACTATTTAGCTGGTTGCGCTGACGTGGACACTGCTCAGGCGACACCATCGGTTCGCGGTAGGGGGGAATTAACTGACCAGAAGTGTTACCCAACGGTAAAGCCTTCACACTACATTGAAAGACTACTGAACGGGCAGAAGCATAATACACACCACCAGGGGTTTTACTGAGTTGGCGCACTGCCTCTGTAGTAGAGTAAACATACTGCACATTAGAGCCAAGTGCTTGCCCCTTTAAGTCGCTGTTACTAGGGAATATTACTGTATCTGCGTCCTCTGGTCGTTGGGAAAAAGCTGTGATGGGTAGATTTGGCCCACCTACTTGATTCCAGTTAGTAATTTGCCCCAAATAAATCTGCTGTAATTGTTCAACAGTTAAACCAGGTACATTGAGTGATGGGTTGACTACTACTGCTATCCCATCCATACCCACCTGACGTTGCTCAAGGGTGAAGCCTTGCTCTTTTGCCGTAGCTTTTTCTTCATCTGTGAGAGGACGGGAAGACTGAGCAAAGTCTAGTTTCCCATCAAGCAACATCCGAATACCGGAGCTAGAACCAGGGCTGCTATTAACAGGGTTTACATAGCGTAATTGTAGTTCCGGGCGATCGCTCTGAATCTGAGAATCTACCAATTGCCGGATAGATGCCCAAGCTGTACTACCTCCGTAGTTGAATGAGGCAGGAGGAACATCAGCAATTGTCTGAAAGGTTGATGCATTATTACTAGAGACACTGTTGAAATTCTGATTAGAGGAAGAGTTAACGCTGTTGCGAGACAATAAATTTGGCTTCAATAACCACCAAAGTAATCCGCCAATAACCATAAGTGTTAGAACTTTACCAATAATCAAACCTCTGAGAAAGAGGGCGATTTCGCTGTTAATTAAAGCTTTTCTTTGATTTGTATTGTCCATATATTTAAGTGTTGTTTATTGTATTTATCTTACAGGAATATCTAAGTATTTATCCTACAATATTTTTTAAATATTTAGATTTAAAGTAAACCTTTTATATATGGTTAATAGATAGTTTTATGATTGCTAGAGGACTCATATTTGATTTTTGAACAAAACTCAGTACACCTCTATTCCTTCTTTCCAGTCCCCAGTCCCTTACCTCTACGAGTGATTCAGAAGTCAAAGACGCTCGTTCGCATAGCGTGTCGTAGACAAGACTCGCTACCGCTTCGCTATCGGATTGTTATACTATAGGACTCATATTTGATTTTTGGGAAGCTAGGTACACCTTTATTCCTTCTTCCCAGTCCCCATTGCCCCTAATCCCCAGAGGGGGCCCCGAGTTCCCCAATCCCCAGTTCCTTACCTCTACGAGTGATTCAGAAATCAAATCGGATTACTATAGATGATTAACTCTATTTGAGTGAAATTAAATTTGCTATTTGGTAGTTTTTGTAATGGTGCAATTGCTTTGACAGATTCCTTTGTTAGCTGCTGATTTGGCTAATAGGTTATTTGTATTAGTTAACGGGAACTCAACAAATTTTTCTAGAAAACTCTTTAGTGGAGTAGGTTGGTTTGGAAGCGATGTCCCCGTATTGAGAAATGTATAAATTAAAACTATTACTATTAAACTAGTGGTAGCACCAAGACCAATGCCCAGCAGTAAAATAAAGTTTCTATAAGTTAACAAATAGGTATCATCAGCCTTGTGGTTGATGTCAGCAGATTGTGAGGAATGTGATAATGTCACATCCGAGTTAAGTGCTTGTAAAGCTTCTGTGGCAGAATGATAACGTTGGTTGTAGCGATCGCGAACCATTGTATCTAAAATATTTGCCAGAGCGTCACTTACCTGTGCCTGATCGCGCCAGATAACTTCTCCAGTACTGGGATCTTCTGGTAGTTGCTCAGGTATTAAACCTGTCAAAGCTTGAATGCAAATCATACCTACTGCATAGATATCGCTGCAAAGTTTTGGCTTTCCCTTAGCCTGTTCGCTTGGCATATATCCAGGAGTCCCAACAGCAATTGTTAAGCCTGCTCCCAAAGCACCAATTTTCTTAATACTGCCAAAGTCAATTAGCACAATCTTCTGATCAGAATACCGCCGCATTAAGTTTTGAGGCTTAATATCTCGGTGAATAATATTGTGTTGGTGAACGAAGGCCAGCACTTCCAGGATGTCTTTTAATAAATTTAAGACTGTATTCTCGCTCAGACGTTGACCTGGTATGATTTCTTGAGTCAAGGCGTGACCGTCAATAAATTCCTGGACTAAATAAAAATCTCCATCTTCATCAAAATGGGCAAACAGCCTAGGAATTTGATCGTGATCATTGCCTAGCTGGTATAAAACTTCCGCTTCCCGATCAAATAGCTTTTTAGCTATGGGTAGAACGGCAGGATTGGAATCTTTTGGGTGAAAGTGTTTGACGACACAATGGGGTTGTCCTGGTAAATCCAAGTCAATGGCTAAGTAGGTATCACCAGATCCCCCGCTTCCTAAGTGTTTGACAATCTCAAAGCGATTGCGAAGTGTTTTTCTGGCGAGAGAGTATCGATTTCTGTTGCGTATACCTCCTCCTAACAAGTAAGTATTACCATATTCTGCGCTTCCCATCAGTTTGACAGTCTCAAAGCGACTTCGGAGTGTTTTTCTGACTAGAGGGTTCTGGCTCATATGGCATATACTACTTCTTATATTTACTGACCATTCAGAGCTTGGGTGAGGTTATGAATGCCTGCTGCTAGATTTGCTGGTATTTGAGGCAGTCGGATGATCAGGCTTTATGTGCTTTGGAACAGTTTCATGGTTAGCATCTTGACTGGTTCATTTAATACCTTTGTAGGTATCTTAATACAAAATTAATTTCCGCAATAATTCAATAATTTTATCACTTAAGTAAATTTAACACTAATTACAGTATTTTAAACTGCGAACGAGGAGAACATTCAGGAATTAGGAGTGTTTATTTATTTTAACTATTAAGTCTTATTACTGAGAAAACATTGAATATGCTGATTTAAAAACCACACATAACTTCACGGTATTTACTGATATTTTATTACCAGATTTTAGTCATTCATAAAACATCAAAATTAGAATAAATAAGTATTTTTTATTAAAAAATCCGACAACAAATATGTGAACGACTCAAATGAGAGTTTCTATAAAATATCCGACTTTTCCGATTTTTCCCATTTTTTACTTTATATAGGAATCCGCTTTGATTTCTGAACTAATTTGCGTAGGCAGGCAATAGGCAATCTTGCTACAGTCAAGAAGGCTTCTTAGTTGTACTGAGTTTTTTCACCAAATCAAATATGAGTCCTATGTATATAGGACAATACAGTTCAGATAAGACCAAAATACTTGTAGAGACGGCGATTTATCGCGTCTCGAAAACCCAAAATTTTTGCCAGCTGCCCTTAACTGAACCGTATTGCTATATAGGAAATTCAAGACAGCCATCTGCAACGGCAGAATTTTGTTATTAATAAATAAAAAAGCCCCCTAATGGGGGCCTATTCAGTTGTCAGCGTGGATTGAACAACTAATTAATTAATACTTACAGTAGATACAGTAATCCGAACAAAATAATCCAAATTACGTCAACGAAGTGCCAGTAGATTTCGGCTGCTTCAATACCAAAGTGCTTTTCATTACTATAGTGACCCGGAGTGCGCGATCGCCACAACACAGCAACAATTGCCAAAACGCCGATGGTAACGTGCAATCCGTGAAAACCAGTCAAAACGTAAAATGCACTAGCAAATAAATTGGTAGTCAAACCAAATTCCAAATGGGTATATTCATATACTTGACCCACCAAGAAAATAGCACCCATTGCAGCGGTAATTGCTAACCAGATTCGCGCACCCTTTGCATCATTCTTTTTAATAGCAGTGTCGGCATTGTGCATGACAAAACTACTAGAAATTAGATTGATAGTGTTGACTCCAGGTAACAATAGTTCTAACTCTGGAGTACCTGCTGGTGGCCATGCAGGTAAGGTAGCACGGAAAGCCAAGTAGGCTCCGAACAGTCCCATAAAAATCATCCCTTCAGCAATCAGGAAGACATATAGTCCAAACAGACGATGGTCTGGATGTTCTTCGTGATGACCGACAGATGCTTCTGCTGCGTGGTGATGATTCAGTTCCGTTTTAGCTGGGTCAATAGTTTGACTTTGCATGAATTTTTATAAGTGGAGAATGAGGAATGGGGAATGGGGAATGGGGAGCAGAGGAGAAGAAATTCCTAGTCCCCAGTTCCCTGTTTATTTGCGGTCTTCGGGATTAGCGGCAACCGCTGGATCGGGTTCTGCTCTTAATACTGAGTTTGGCCCACCAGATAAGATTGGATTGGGATCATATAAAGGTACACCTTCATTAGCATGTTCCAAACCGTAGTCGTAGGGGCCTGTAGCCAGTACTGGGGTTTGATCGAAATTTTCGATCGCAGGTGGTGAGGTAGTCATCCACTCTAAGGTAAGTGCCCTCCAAGGATTATTGCCAGCTTTCTCGCCGTACAACCAACTCCAAATCGCATTGATGATGAAGGGAAATGTCGAAATTGCCAGTATGTAAGAACCATACGTGCAGATTTCGTTCAGTGTGGTGAATTTGGGGTCATATTGGGCGATACGGCGATTCATGCCCATTAAGCCCAGTTTGTGCATGGGTAAAAAGGTCATGTTTAGACCGACAATAGTCAAGGCAAAGTGAACCTTACCCCAAAATTCGTTTACCATCCGTCCCGTCATTTTCGGGAACCAATGGTAAATGGCTGCAAAAATCCCTAGAACGCTACCACCAAATAGGACGTAGTGCAAGTGGGCCACCACAAAATAAGTGTCGTGAACGTGAATATCAAAGGGCACTGCTGCCAACATCACGCCACTAATCCCGCCGATTACAAAGGTGCCGACAAAGCCGATGGCAAATAGCATGGCACTGTTAAGCTGGATTTTTCCACCCCACATGGTTGCTAACCAGCTAAATATTTTAATTCCTGTGGGTACGGCAATGATCATGGTGGTGATCATAAAGAACATCCGCAACCAACCAGGGATACCGCTGGTGAACATGTGGTGCGCCCAAACAATTAGCCCCAAAAAGCTAATAGCAAGAGAGGAATAAGCGATCGCTTTATAGCCAAAAATTGGCTTGCGGGAATGAATGGGGATAATTTCTGAAATTGCGCCAAAGAAGGGCAAAATCATGATGTAAACCGCTGGGTGGGAGTAAAACCAGAACATGTGCTGGTATACTACTGGGTCGCCACCGCCAGTTGGGTTAAAGAACGTTGTCCCGGCAATTAAGTCAAAGGCAAGCAGAATCAAACCTGCTGCTAAGACTGGGGTTGATACCAAAACTAGGCACGAAGTGGCGAACATCGCCCAGCAGAACAAGGGCATTTTGTGAATGTCCATGCTGGGGATACGCATCTTGATCAATGTCACCAGGAAATTTATCGACCCCAAAATTGAGGACGTACCCAGCAGCAGGACACTCATAATCCAAATGCCTTCGCCCACTTGTCCTGTCACCAAACTCAGGGGAGGGTAAGAAGTCCAGCCGGCATCTGGTGCATCGCCTACCACTAAACTGGCGATTAGCAACACACCCGCAGGGGGAATCATCCAAAAGGCAACAGCATTCAGCCGAGGAAATGCCATATCTTTTGCCCCAATCATTAGGGGAATTAGATAGTTAGCAAACCCTGCCCCGGCTGGCACAATCCACAAGAAAATCATGATCGTGGCGTGCAGTGTAAACAGACTGTTGTAGACTTCCGGGGTGACAAAATCTACCTCTGGGGTTCGCAATTCCGTGCGAACCAAATCAGCCATCACGCCGCCAATGCAGTAGAAAATAAACGAAGTGACTAGATATTGAATCCCAATCACCTTATGGTCGGTTTGAAAACCAAAGAAGTCTTGCCATTTTCTGACCCCTGGTTCCTCAAGAAGGGCAGGGATATTGGCAGTTTCTTGCAACTGAGCTTGTGTCATAGTCATTAGTCATTGGTCATTAGTCATCAGTCATTAGTCATTGGATTTTGACTAAATAACATATTGATTAATGGTGAACTTGATGGAGGATTTCTGGCTTAATTCCCATGTCCTTGGTATAAGGCGCAAGAAATTCATGTGGGGATAGATCGGCAGGGTTAACAGCGATCGCTTGATTTAGTGTTTCTTTGCTAGCAACTAGCTGTTCTTGTACCCATTTATCAAAGGCTTCTTGTGGCTCAACAACTACTGGCGCTCTCATTGCACCGTGGTAGGGGCCACAAAGTTCAGCACAGATTAGGACATAATCTCCTGCTTTTTGGGGGGTGAAGCGAATCTCGCTTTGCCTACCGGGGATCGCATCTTGTTTTAGGCGGAACTCTGGAACCCAGAAGGCATGAATGACATCGTTGGCGGTCATGCTGATTTGCACTTCTCGCCCAATGGGGACGTGCATTTCACCTGTAGTTATACCAGTTTCAGGATAGGTGAAAATCCAGGCATATTGTAGACCAGTGACGTTGACTTGTAATTCTGCTGGTTTGCCTGCTTTTTCAGGACTGCCGCCAATTGTCGGAGCAACAATACCTACACCTGGGGCATTCCGCAGTTGGGGAATTTGGTCAGCATTACGAACTTCTGCCGTAGCTGGGTCTTGCATTGCCTCATCAGATTTTTCTTGATTGAGGTTCGGTTCAGTGCCAGGAGCAGTATCGCTTAAAGTTGCAGCGATTGCGGTTCCAGGCATTGCCATTGACTCCTGACTCATCGGTGCTTCATGGATAGAATGGGGATCAAAGCCACCGATTTCGTTGTACACATCAAAGCTGTAAACAGAAATACCGATAACGATAATTGCTGGGATCGCCGTCCAGAGAATTTCTAAAGGTATATTACCTTCAACTGGTGGGCCGTCTTCATTGTCACCTGCACGCCGACGATATCTAAATGCAGAGTAAATTAAAATACCTTCAACGAGCAGAAATATCCCTGTAGAAACGATCATCATCGCGTTGAACAGACCATCCACCAAGACGGCTTCATCAGTGGCGGCTGCTGGCAACAGACCGTGATTTTGACCGTACCAAAGGCTGGCTAGCGTTAGCACGATGCCAATGAGTAATGTCCAGATGGAACTTGGAATCTTCACGGCTTACTTAATTGAATTTACTATGTTATCTCGAAGCTACTCACTTACTAAGGTAGTCTAGGCTGTCAGACATGGGGGACAAAGGTCTGAAATTTTTATTAATTTTTTTGGCTATTTTAGTAATTTTGAGTATGAGTTTACTATCATACAACGCCAAAAATAGATGCAAACCAGTGAAAAAATTTAAGGAAAAATTTAGAATGCTTAAATTAATTGTCATTAATCAATTTTTGACATCTTGAAAAATACCTAAAGCTTCAGGCAAAACCTTGCCAGAGTGATTCAAAGTATAAGTGAGTGCTAATCTATAAACCCTTAGCCTATACGCTAGGGTGAAGATGGGACGCTAAAAGAAAATTGAAAATTTTAAGAGATCCACCAAGAGCGGGCAGAAGGTATCCTTCATGAGCGAATTTGTCCTACAACAACAAAATGAAGCGGCAGTTGAGCAGCAAAAGCCCAAGGAAATGATTCGTCGCTTGGTGTGGAAAATATGCATAGCCACCTTAATTTTGATGGCAATAGGCAGTGCCACCCGCGTGATGAATGCTGGACTTGCTTGCCCAGACTGGCCCTTATGCTATGGCGAACTCGTGCCAGCCAAGCAGATGAATCTCCAGGTATTCCTGGAGTGGTTTCACAGATTGGATGCGGCTTTAATTGGTTTAAGCGCGATCGCACTCTTCGGTTTGTCCTGGTGGCATCGTCGTTTCTTACCCTCTTGGCTGCCTTGGGCATCCACATTCGCCCTATTTCTAATCGTCTTCCAAGGCGTTTTGGGGGGACTCACCGTCACCGAACTGTTGCGGTTTGATATTGTTACCGCCCATTTAGGCACGGCGCTATTGTTTTTTAGCACCCTCTTGATTATCGGCACAGCACTCACACCCTATCAGGGGACTGGAACCGTTGGTAAGTTACCTTGGGTCAGTTTAACTGCTGCTGTTTTAGTTTACCTGCAAAGTCTGCTAGGTGCTTTGGTAGGCTCTCGCTGGGCGCTACATCAATGCCTCGGCGGTTCTCAACTTTGTACTGTAATGTACAGCCATATTGCTGGTTTAGTGCCGCCAACAGTGGCAACCTTGGCAATGGTATTTATCTGTTGGCGGACACCAGCACTACATCCAGCCTTGCGGCGACTGGCAAATATGGCTGGTGGGTTGTTGACCTTACAAATCTTGTTGGGATTCGCCACCTTCAAATTACATCTCCAAGTCGAACCTCTCACAGTCTCTCACCAAGCTATAGGAGCAGCTTTGCTGGGTACTTTGGTGGCTTTCACAGTTCTCGCATTGCGTGACTGGGCTACTAGCCGCGAGATCACAGTCTTGAGCAATGAGTGCTGAGTATGGAGTCAGAGAACAAAGGGAGTAGTGGAAGCAAGAATTCCTAACTCTTGTACAGACGCGATTAATCGTGTCTCTAACTCCTAACTGAGCACTAAATTATGGCCGCAACGGCGAGTATTGCGACCCACGCAGGTGCAGAAAATCTGTGTTTTCATTTGCCTGAAAGAGCCAGCTTGAGCGGGGGCTGCATATAAGTTGTTGAAAAATAAGGAACCAGAGCCAAAATGATTGAGACTAATGTCTCTCGCCACCACGAAACATTTTTACAGGTAGTTCAAAGCTACTACCAGCTAACGAAGCCTCGGATTATTCCGTTGCTTTTGATTACCACGGCTGGGAGTATGTGGATTGCTGCTAAGGGAGAAGTAGACCCATTGCTGTTGCTAGTAACTCTCACTGGTGGCACTTTGGCTGCTGCAAGCGC
The DNA here is from genome assembly GCF_048836525.1 of Nostoc sp. CALU 546. Lineage (NCBI taxonomy): Bacteria > Bacillati > Cyanobacteriota > Cyanophyceae > Nostocales > Nostocaceae > Nostoc > Nostoc sp. CALU 546. The sequence goes on along the minus strand of NZ_JAWJTF010000037.1, from coordinate 5,167 downwards.
CCAGACGATTAACTGTGTCTATGACCGGGATATTGATTATGACATGGAGCGGACGCGCCATCGTCCGATACCTTCGGGTAAGGTGCAGCCACGCGATGCTCTAATTTTTGCGATCGCGCTGGCGACGATTTCCTTTACACTCCTAGCAGTATTTGCCAACCTGTTAGCCGCCCTGCTAGCTTTCTCTGGCATCGTCTTTTACATTTTGGTCTATACCCACTGGCTAAAACGCCACACCACCCAGAATATCGTTGTTGGTGGGGCGGCTGGGGCAATTCCGGCGTTAGTGGGTTGGGCTGCTGTGACGGGTACATTAAGCTGGTCAGCATGGTTAATTTTTGCCATCGTCTTTTTGTGGACACCGCCCCATTTCTGGGCTTTAGCTCTAATGATTCGGGACGATTACGCAAAGGTTGGGATACCAATGCTACCTGTGATCGAAGGTGATACGGCAACCGTGAAGCAGATTTGGTACTATACGCTGGTGACAGTATTTGCAACTGTGTTATTGGTTTATCCTTTGGGTGCAAGTGGAATTCTTTATGCTGCGATCGCTCTAAGTCTGGGAGGATTATTTATCCACAAATCTTGGCGGCTGTTGCAAAATCCAGAGGATCGCACTGTCGCTAGAGAGTTGTTTCTCTATTCCATCTCCTACATGATGCTGTTGTGTCTGGGGATGGTAGTTGATAGTCTTCCCGTTACCCATAATCTAATTAATGCAGCGATCAATCAGTTGCATTTTATAGCTTAGGGGATGGAAAATTTAGCGATCGCGTTTGGTAAAGGGGCGCGATCGCATTTTTGGAAATTAAAAAATATACATAATAATTAGAGATTGGCAGATTTGCGATGTCTACGATGGGCTACGCCTACGCGAGTATAATTTCACTCATAACCAAATTGATTAAAAAGCTCAATGAACTTGTAAAAAATCTAAATGTTGACAAATTACATTCATACAGGAATGCACAAAGCAACCTACGAGTTGCTTGAGGATGGAACTTTCTATGGCGAAATTCCAGAATGTCAGGGAGTGTGGGCAAATGCTGCAACACTAGAGGCTTGCCGGGAAGATTTGCAAGATGCTCTTGAAGGATGGATTATTTTAGGATTGCGTTTGGGTCATACTCTACCTATACTCGATGGTGTTGACCTGAATTTCACCAAAGAGGTTGCCTAATGCCACCCTTTGGATCGATTAATCGGCGGGATCTGATTCGTTATTTGAAAGATGCAGGTTTTGATGGGCCTTACACAGGTGGTAAGCATCAATACATGGTGAAAGGTGAATTAAAATTAACAATTCCCAATCCGCATCAAGGAGACATCAGCCCAAGCTTACTAAATAGAATATTACGTCAAGCTAATATAAGCAGAGATGAATGGGAGGCGTTATAACTGTTGTAAACTTACAAAAGCGATCTCATTTCTAAAACTTCTAATTCAAAAGTGAAAATTTTTAATACCTTATCATTCCAGTAAGATTATTCGCGGACGATTTTCTTCATTAGGAAAATGACAGTGAACCGCATCACGGATCATTTCGCGTAATGTCTCTATATCGTCAGCCTGAGTAAAAATTGACTCGGTTAAAGCTCTAGCTGTATAACCACCATCTGGATCATCTTCAACGATAAACACAATTTCAGTCATAGCTAATCTTTCCTTAACTACTAAATTTTATAATTTACAAGTCTTGATGTAAGGGCAGAGAGTCTTTTTCTTCTTCCATCTAATCTCATACTCCATATCGCTCTAGGTAGTTGTCCTTCCGGAGCAGCTAATGTAAATGAGAGAAATTCATAAGGCTTCCAATTATTTTTAATCCGCCATCCTAGAGACTCACCGAAATATTTCCAGGTTTCCAAATCTAAGTCAGGTTTTCCCCCAACGCTGTCCCATATTTGCTTCTGGATACTAAAACCAAAGCGCCCATTACTACATTTTACCCACAAGCGATCAATAGTTAAAAGGTCTTGATAGGGAAACTCTTTCTGTTTACTAGGTTTCACGAGTCTTTATGTTTTTGAGCGGATTTACTTCTAGTGGCGGCTACAGTCTCAAGTTACTTTTGCTAGCGTAGTGATATAAGGTTTATCGATCCCCCAGTAAGTGGCTGGAAGCAAAAGGATTAATATGGCTCATTTAAATCAGCGTCGTCCCCAAAATGTCAACGGCGATTTTTATGTAGATACTACCTGTATTGATTGTGATACCTGTCGCTGGATGGCTCCTGAAGTATTTTATGATGTTGACGATCAATCGGCTGTTTATCATCAACCAACGAATGAGGCTGAAAAATTAGCTGCACTGCAAGCACTTTTAGCTTGTCCTACTAGTTCCATTGGCACTGTTGATAAACCAAAAGATATCAAAGCTGTTCAACAAAGTTTTCCAATATTAGTAACAGAAAATATTTACCATTGCGGCTATCATTCTGAAAAATCTTACGGTGCTGCTAGCTATTTAATTCAACTTCCAGAAGGTAACATTTTGGTGGATTCTCCCCGTTTTACGCCGCCTTTAGTCAAGCGTTTAGAAGAACTGGGGCCAATTCGTTATATGTACCTAACTCATAAGGATGATGTGGTAGATCATCAAAAGTTTGCCGAGCATTTTCAGTGCGATCGCATCCTCCACGTTGATGATATTACTGCGGATACTCGCAATGTAGAAATACAGCTAACTGGTTCTGAACCATTTACCTTGACTCCAGATTTATTAATTATTCCAGTTCCCGGTCACACTAAAGGGCAAACAGTCCTACTTTATAAAAATAAGTTTCTCTTCACTGGCGATCATCTCGCTTGGTCAGAAAGCTTCCACCAACTAGCTGCATTCCACAATGCCTGCTGGTATTCTTGGTCAGAACAGACTAAATCAATGCGTAACTTGGCTAATTACTCTTTTGAATGGGTGCTACCAGGTCACGGGCGAAGGTTTCATGCTGATAAAGAAACCATGCGCCAGCAGATGCACAAGTGTATTCAGTTGATGGAATCTTTGAATTGAGTGAAACTGTCACACTGACCGACATCCCGCCCAGAACTGAAGTTCAGGGCTGATAGCGAAAGTCCACTCAAGTGGACTGAATTGATTATTTAGTCCACTTAAGTGGACTTCAGCTATTAGACTCGGAATTCATTCCGAGGCGGGATAGAAACGCAGTGAGAGATTTATTAATAAAGATATGGCTGTGGGCTTGTGTGTACACGGTAGCTTTTAATTAGAGAGAGGTCAGACTGTATTGCATACAAACCAGAAGCGCTATAACCTGGGTTTTAACACCCTTTTAACCAAACACGGATTATGAAAAAGCTGATCAACAAGCCGGAAGACTTTGTGCGCGAAAGTCTAGAAGGTATGGCGGCGGCTCATTCCGATTTAATTAAACTGAACCATGACCCTGCTTTTGTCTATCGAGCCGATGCACCTATACAGGGTAAAGTAGCAATTATTTCAGGTGGTGGCAGTGGACATGAACCCATGCACGCTGGCTTCGTAGGCAAAGGAATGCTTGATGCAGCTTGTCCTGGTGAGGTTTTCACTTCCCCTACTCCTGATCAAATGCTAGAAGCAGCCAAACGAGTAGATGGAGGCTCTGGTATCCTTTACATCGTCAAAAATTATAGTGGCGATGTGATGAACTTTGAAATGGCAACGGAGTTAGCCCGTAGTGAGGGCATTCGATCACTAAATATTTTGATTGATGACGATGTAGCAGTTAAGGATAGCCTTTATACCCAAGGACGGCGGGGTGTGGGAACAACAATACTGGCGGAAAAAATTTGTGGCGCGGCGGCTGAGGCTGGGTATGATTTGCCACAAATAGCAAATTTATGTCGCCGAGTAAACCTGAATGGGCGGAGTATGGGAATTGCTCTAACATCTTGTACAGTTCCCGCCAATGGAACGCCGACATTTGAATTAAGCGATCGCGAAATTGAATTAGGTATCGGTATTCACGGTGAGCCTGGAACAGAACGCACAGCTATCAAATCAGTAGATGAAATTACCGAAATTTTAACGCGATCGCTCATTGAGGATAAAGCATACACCCGCACACTACGCGAGTGGGATGAAGACAAAGGAGAATGGTTAGATGTAGAACTAACAAGTCTACCATTTGCCAAAGGCGATCGTTTATTAGCTTTCGTCAATAGTATGGGTGGAACTCCAGTTTCCGAACTATATATTGTTTATCGCAAACTTGCCCAAATTTGCGAACAGCAAAGATTGCAAATTGTGCGAAACTTGATAGGCCCCTACATAACATCTCTAGAAATGCAAGGTTGTTCCATTACCCTGCTGAAATTAGATGATGAGATGATCCGGTTGTGGGATTCACCAGTAAAAACGCCGAGTTGGCGTTGGAGAATTTAACTAATTGCTAAAATTGTAATTTTAAGGTTTAAGTACCTTTGATGTATACCAATGCAGAGGTTCTCAGGGTAAACAAAAGCCCCAAGCAATTATGATTGCTTGGGGCTTGTTGTAAGAATAAACCTGGCATCGAGCTATTTTTGCGTAGGGCTACCCCTAAACTATCGTTGCCGCAGCAGCGTTTCACCTCTGAGTTCGGGAAGGGTTCAGTGTGGTTCCACCGCGCAATAGACACCAGGAAAACCTGATGGGAATTAAAAATTAAAAATGTAAAATTAAAAATGACTTTTGAAATTTTACATTTCTAATACTTCAGAAACCCTGAAGACTGCAAGTAACGCGAAACCAAATGAGTTGTGAGGTCAAGCCCTCGGTCTGTTAGCACGGCTCGGCTACATACATTGCTGCACTTCCACCTACCGCCTAAGAACGGGTGTTCTGCCCGTGACCTTACCCACTTATTGTGGTGAGAGCACTCATCTTGAGGTGGGCTTCCCACTTAGATGCTTTCAGCGGTTATCCGCTCCGCACTTGGCTACCCAGCGTTTACCGTTGGCACGATAACTGGTACACCAGCGGTGCGTTCCTCCCGGTCCTCTCGTACTAAGGAGGACTCCTCTCAATGCTCTTACGCCTGCACCGGATATGGACCGAACTGTCTCACGACGTTCTGAACCCAGCTCACGTACCGCTTTAATGGGCGAACAGCCCAACCCTTGGGACGTACTTCCGCCCCAGGTTGCGATGAGCCGACATCGAGGTGCCAAACCTCCCCGTCGAT
>NZ_JAWJTF010000164.1:0-12769 GCF_048836525.1 Nostoc sp. CALU 546 | reverse complement strand
GTGTATTCTACTTATAAGATCTAAATCAATTCTACTTTCGAACTGCACAAAATTATAGATTTTATCTAAGTGATTTCTAATATCGCTACCATATATAATATTATTTAATACTTTTATTGTATTCTCAATACTATCTCCACTACATTCTGCTCACTCTAATATTTCAAATAGAGTTTTCAGACCGCAATCTCCTTGGGTCTCAATAGAAATATTTTCACTTAAACAATCCAGAACTTCGTCAAGGGTTTCTGAATCAGTTAGTGCAAGCTGTTTTGGTAAAGTCGTCAATGGTCATTATTTGGGTGGATGTACATTCTTGATAATTTCAGTTTTTGAACCTCTTTTATTGAATATAAGTTTTAATTATAAAATAGGTATTATTTAGAACTAACTTCTACTGAGTGTCTACTTAGCGATCGCTCTTTAGCAAAACTTTGCGATTTACTGACTGTTAATCTCTCTACGTCGCGGTCAAGTTATTGGCATTGTCACAATAGTTGATTGCAAGTTCTCACAAGTTGCATCTGGCTGGGGGATGGCTGGGCAATACCATTGGCATCTGGAGAATCCGCGAGAAATTACACCAATTCCTTACATTGGGCGGTTGGGAATTTTTGAAGTGCCAGACGATTTGGTTATGGAGGTGGTTGCATGACTAAAACAGTTCCCATGATTCGCACACTACAACACCTTGGGGCAACCAGGGAAGATATTATCGCCTTTATCAAAAAAGCGAAAACCAAAAAGACATCGCCAAAATTAGATGTCTGCAAAAATTTTGATAACACAAAATTAAAACCAGTTCTTCCAGATGATGCACTGATCGCTGTAATACTTTTCGCGGGTGGCGGCGGGATTGAAGCTGGAATGGTTGAAGCTGGTATTCGCCCAGTTATTGCAGTAGAGTTTGACCCAACTAAACCAGAACTAAGTCGGGCGATAGCCTTTACCCATCACCACAACTTCAGCGAATACGGCTGTAGAATAATCCAACTAACAGTTCAAGAAGTAGCACAGTCAGGATTTCTAGGTTTTCCACGAAGACCCGATTACCTCCATGCCTCCCCGGTGTGCGCCAACGTAAGCCTTGCCCATACAGCTAAAGCGGGCAAGGGTATTGAAACAGCTGATTAGACTATTACGTAGAAAAGCGAGCTGCACACGCTGTATGAAAAAGTTTATAGCCATTGCGTACTGATAAAGATTAATGAGGCTAATTTTTCCTTAATTAGCATTTGAAGAGTTAACTTGGCTTCAATTCTGGGAACTATCATAGGAGCTACCAAAATCTATTAGAAAACAACATTCAGACAAGTATTAATGTTTAAATTAATTGCTCATATTCCTGACTATAGTATTACAAGTTTAATTTATGAAGCTGCTACCACAGTAATTTATCGAGCATACTCCAAGGCTAAGGGACACTCAGTTGTTATTAAACTGCTCAAAGCAGAGTATCCCAGTATCAAAGAGATTGCCCAACTCAAGCACGAATACGAAATCATCCAAAATCTGAATATTGCAGGTGTAATTAAAGTCCATGAATTAATCAGTTATGACAACGGCTACAATAATGGTCTAGCACTGGTTTTAGAAGACTTTGGTGGAGAAACCTTAAAACATCAGATATTTACTACAGGGATTGAACTGACAAAATTTCTGAATATTGCCGAACAAATTACTGAAACTTTGGGAGAGTTACATACCCACCACATTATCCATAAGGATCTTAAGCCCGAAAACATTCTTTATAACCCCAATACCGAAAAAGTAAAACTGATTGATTTCAGTATCGCTTCGCTGTTATCAAAAGAAAGCCCAGAAATTACTAGCCTCAACCTTCTAGAAGGAACACTGGCTTATATGTCGCCTGAGCAAACTGGACGCATCAACCGAACCTTAGATTATCGTACAGATTTTTACTCATTAGGTATCATTTTCTATGAAATGCTGACAGGTCACCTCCCGTTCCAAAATGCCCAAGACCCAATGGAGTTGGTGCATTGTCACATTGCGAAAATGCCAGTAGCTCCGCACGAGATTAATCCTAAAGTACCACTGGCAATCTCTGCGATCACGATGAAACTTCTAAGCAAAACTGCTGAAGACCGCTACCAAAGTGCTTACGGGTTAAAGGCTGACCTAGAGCAAGCAGCGATACAACTGCAAATAAAAGGTAGCATTGAGCTTTTTACCTTAGGCCAACAGGATTTTTCGCATCAATTCCAAATAGCTCAAAAACTTTATGGTCGGGAAGTAGAAGTGGCGGCTTTAATGGCTGCCTTTGAAAAAGTTAGTCTTGGTTCTAGCGAAGTTGTGTTGGTAGGGGGATATTCTGGTATCGGCAAATCTTCACTAGTTAACGAAGTTCACAAACCGATTGTCCGGCAACGAGGTTACTTTATCAGTGGCAAATTTGACCAACTCAAGCGAGATATTCCTTATGCTTCTTTGATTCAAGCATTTCGAGAATTGATGCGACAACTGTTAGCTGAAAGCCAAGCCAGAGTTGAGCTTTGGAAAAATAAATTACTACGAGCATTAGGAGTTAATGGTCAAGTTATTATTGATGTCATCCCGGAAGTAGAACTGATTATTGGGCAGCAAGCGCCTGTACCGCAGTTGGGGGTTGCTGAGTCTCAAAACCGTTTTAATCGGGTGTTTAAGCAATTTATCCATGCCTTTACTGCTGCTGGACATCCCTTAGTATTGTTTTTAGATGACCTCCAATGGGCAGATGCTGCCTCTGTAAACCTGGTCGAAAATCTGATGACTGACCCAGAAAGTCAGTATCTCTTGCTGATTGGGGCTTACCGAGATAACGAAGTTAGTCCCACCCATCCACTGATGCTAATGCTAGAGACAATTCAAGCATTTGGGGCAACCGTTGAAGAGTTACTTTTGAAGCCATTAGCAGCACCTCATATTACTCAACTGGTTACTGACACGTTCAATTGCGAATCATCTCAGGCAGAACCTTTAGCTGATTTGCTATTTCAAAAAACCCAAGGTAATCCCTTTTTCTTGACTCAGTTACTAAAAGTACTGCATCAAGATAATCTTTTGACATTTGATTATCGTTCGGGTTTCTGGAAGTGGGATCTCAACAAAATTCAGGAACAAGCCATTACCGATAATGTTGTCGATTTAATGGTGAATAAAATTCAGAGACTGTCAGAACCCACACAGCAAGTTTTACAATTAGCTGCTTGTGTCGGCAACCGATTTAATTTAGAAATTCTAGCTGTAGTAAATGAAAAATCTCCATCAGCAACAGCAGTTGATTTATGGTCAGCTTTGCGAGCAGGATTAATTCTTCCCTTAAGCGATACTTACAAAATTCCCCTGTTGTTGAATCAGTCAGAATTAGCAACATACTGCGATACTGCGGTACAAGTTGAATATAAGTTTTTGCACGATCGCGTTCAGCAAGCTGCCTATTCTTTAATTCCAACCGAGCAGCAACAAGAAGTACATCTAAAAATTGGAAAACTACTATTACACAATACTGAAAAAGCCCAGTTAGAAGAACATCTTTTTGATATCGTCAACCATCTCAATGCTGGTAGTTCATTGATTGTGGAACCAGCAGAAAGATATGAACTAGCAGAATTAAATCTGAAAGCAGGCCAGCGAGCAAAATCATCTTCGGCGTTTGTAACTGCATTAAAACTTCTGAAAACAGGGATGAGTTATCTACCTAAAAGTAGCTGGCAAGATAAATATTTACTCACATTAAGTTTACACTTACAATCTGGAGAAGCAGAATTTTTAAATGGTGAATATGAGCAAGCCTTGCTGATTTTTGAACATACTTTCAGCAAAGTTAAAACTACTCTTGATATGTGCCGAGTAAATGAATATCGGATTATGTGTTATCGCATGGAGAATGATTTAAACTCCGCCTATAAAATTGGGTTAAATACCTTAGAACTTTTAGGCTTGGAGTTTACAGCTTATCCTGATGATGCATATTTGTTAGAAAAACTTAATCATACTAAAAAAGTTATTGGCGATCGCTCAACTTTTAGTCTCGCAGAACTCCCGCCAATGCAAGACGAAGAGAAGTTAATGGCTCAACGCATCTTAAAAGAAGTCTGGCCTATTGCCTACTTTTTAGGATCTAAAGCATTGCATATCACATCAATGAACATAACTCAACTTTCAGTTCAGTATGGCAACTCACCAATTTCTGTATTTGGTTACATGCTGTATTCATTCAACTTAGTATTTCAATATGGTGAGGTAGATTCAGGTTATGAGTTTGGTGAGCTATCTCTGCGTTTGCATGAAATTTTAAGAACTAAAGAACTAGAAGCAAATATTTTGAATATGTGGGGAGGTTTAATCTGTCATTACAAAGACCATATTAGCCAAGCAAAACCTTATTTATTGAAGGGATTTAATAGTGGTTTAGAAACAGGTTCTTATCAATGGTCTGGTTATTGTTCAGTTAATTATTTATGGCAATGCTTATTTGGAAATGAATCTTTAGAAAAAACCGCAGAAGTAGCCGAAGATTTTATTCCTAGCCTCCGCAAGATTGATAGAAATATGTTGAACTACCATCTGCTGGCTATGGAAGCGATCGCTAACCTGATTAAGCCAGCAGAAAAGATTGACGAGCTTGTTGGAACTTGGGCAGATGAACGGCAAGTGCTAGAATTTGCATTGGCATCTTCGGATATGTTGAGTGCATTTGTAGTTTACATCTATAAACTTGCGCTCTGTAACTGGTATGGAGAATTTATCAAAGCTGTTGAGTATGCAGACAATGCCGAAAAATATGTAGGGGGAGCGCGAGGAATTTTTATTAATCCTGTTTTTTACTTTCACCAAAGTATTGCCTTAGCAGGGGCTTATGCAGAGGTAGATACAGAAACTCAAGTTACTTATCTGCATACACTAAATGCCAACTTAGAAAAATTCCAGCAATGGGCAATGCACTGTCCAACTAATTATCAACACAAGTTCTTGCTGATTCAAGCTGAAGTGGCTCGGATTGATAAACAAGATTATCAGGCAATGGAGCTGTATGACAAGGCGATCGCTTCTGCTGCTGAAAACGGTTATTTACAGAATGAAGCCTTAGCAAACGAACTCGCATTTCGATTTTACTTGGCAAAGGATAGAAAAAACTTTGCCAAAGTTTATTTTAAAGAAGCCCGCTATTGCTATCTCAAGTGGGAAGCTACGGCTAAAGTCCAGCAACTCGATGAACAATATTCCCAACTTTTTGCAGATACAGCCGGGGAGGTAAATGGGCGAGGTCCAGCTACAAAGCAGATTCGGGATATTTCTGAAGCTAAAATCCAAACTCTAGATTTAAGCACAGCGATTAAAGCGTCCCAAGCACTCTCAAGCGAGATGGAGTTAAATCCTCTGCTGGAGAAAATGATGACGATCGCGATCGAGAATGCTGGTGCCCAAATGGGTTATCTACTTATAAAACGGGAGAACCAGTGGGTAATTGAAGCCGAAGGAAGCATTGAGCGAGATCGAGTGACAGTGCGATCGTCGAGTCTGTTTCAAGTAAGGCATAAGCTACCAGTTTTGCTGATTAACTATGTTGAAAGAACAAAAGAAAATTTGGTTTTAGACGATGCTAGCCACACAGAGCGTTTTGTGAGTGACAACTATATTGTTGCCAATCAACCCAAATCAATTTTGTGTTTGCCTTTCTCTCATCAGGGTAAGCTAACTGGAGTTCTTTACCTGGAAAATAACCTCACTACCGGAGTCTTTACCGCAGAGCGATTAGAAGTACTGAACTTATTAACTTCGCAAGTTTCCATCTCTATAGAAAATGCTCGCCTCTACACAAACTTACACATATACTCCCAAGAGTTAGAAATTTCGGAAACACAAGCGCGTGAGAAAGCAAAGCAGCTAGAACACACGCTCGATGAATTGAAGCTCACCCAGTCCCAGATGGTGCAAAGCGAAAAAATGTCTAGCTTGGGGCAGTTGGTGGCAGGCGTTGCTCACGAAATCAATAACCCAGTTAGCTTTATCTACGGCAACCTTATTTACGTAAATAATTATGTCAAAGACTTAATGAGTGTAGTACAACTTTATCAGCAGCAAAACCAGAATTTACCACCTAAAGTTCAGAATGAAATAGATGCAGTTGACTTAGATTTTTTGATGGAAGACTTACCTAAGCTGTTGGCTTCAATGAAAGTGGGAACTGATCGCATTCGACAAATTGTATTATCTTTACGAAACTTTTCCCGCTTAGACGAAGCTGAAGTCAAAGCCGTTAATATCCATGAAGGCATTGATAGTACCCTAATGATTTTGCAAAATCGGCTTAAACCCCAGCCAGATCATCCGGGAATTCAGGTAATACAGGAGTACGGCAACCTGCCACCTGTAGAGTGCTACCCTGGCCAACTGAATCAGGTATTTATGAATTTAATCGCCAATGCCATCGACTCTTTAGAGGAATTTAATGAATACCGGACCTATGCTGATATCGCATGTCAGCCCAGTATCATTACAATTCGTACTACTATTGAAGGCAATATTGCCGTCATTCGCATTGCTGACAACGGTTCTGGTATCGATGAAAATGTGCGGACGCAACTTTTCACGCCCTTTTTTACCACAAAACCTATTGGGAAAGGCACTGGTTTAGGGTTATCTATTAGTTACCAGATTGTGACTAATAAGCATCGAGGGCAGTTGGAATGTGTATCAGTTTTAGGACAAGGGGCTGAATTTATTGTTTCTATCCCCCTTCAGGCAAGACTAGTGTAGAGCGACGAATTATTTTGACTAGGGCAGTTACTTTTCCTAATTGTTCATCTACCACTTGAAACAATTTAATTACATCCTCTTCCAAAGCAACATCAGCCGCAACTGCAATCAGTCTACCTCCCATCTTTGCAATAGAACTAACAATTGCCTTTGCCGCTTGTTGATTATGAAGATAATTAATACAGATAGCATAACCCGTAGAGAGTTTACTGATGGGAGCAAGCATTGTTTTTCTGCGGGTTATCTGATGATAGTCAGATAACTTGACTTTCAGAGTTAATGTGTGTCCTCGCGTTTCGTATTGTTCTAACCGTTGCTCGACAATTTGGGCAATTTGTTCGAGTTCTTGTAACATTTGACCGACATCGCTTAAGTCCTGTGCAAATGAGGTTCTGCACCAATGGACTTGCGAACCTGATTCGCCTCAACATAACAATTCGCAATTTGCAATTATTCACCACACCCAAAGGTAAGGGCTTGAATATAGTTTCTCCTCTACCCCCCATCTTTCAAGGGTAGGTATTTAAAAATCAGGCAGTAGAGAGGGTGATTTGAGAGACATGGAGTTGTGGAGTCAAGGAAGGCCAAGGTTCAGGGAAAAAGCTACCTTGAGGTAGGGGAAGACGATTAAGAACGGCAGCCTTAATCACTAAAAATCCACGACGGAAACATGAGAGACAACGATGGAAGACACTATTTTTCAAATTGCGTCGTGCAACGTGGGTTTGTGGTAATTCGTCTAAACTACTAATAGGCAAATTGGCATCAATAGCACCTCCAACACTAACCTGCCATAAAGTAGCGATTGCGATCGCTAACCAATGTCTCTCGGCTCGTTTGGTATCTGTCATTTTAGTTTGATGCCAAGCAAAACCACCTCTTTTACCGTCTTTAAATAGACATTCAATCCAAGAGCGCATCGAATACCAACAAGCATCCGCAACTTCGGGTTGTAAATCGGTGAGAATTAACCAAGGTTCGGCATAGCCCTCGTCATGACGGGCTAACAATGTACATTCAATCGGGTTACTTTTGAAACAAGTTACCAATGACTCAAATGACTGACCAACTTCTCGAACAAGAGTATTTAGAGGTAGCCAAGAAACAGTACCTTTAATTTGAAACTGCCCCTGAAGGTTAATCCGCATAAAAGGATGCCAACCACAGTTCAAGATTTGTTGATACAACCACTCAGCATAAAGCCCTCTATCTGTGGTGACAATTACAAACCAATCTGGTGGTACAGTTTTGTCTATATGGCGAAATAATTCTTCCCAGTGAGGTTTCCAACTTCCAGGAATGGTAGCTTCAACTATTTTCCAGGCAATTGGAATTCCACAGCCACGGTAAACAATGCTAATTGCTAATACAGTAAAGCGATCGCTTAAAGTTGAAGCATCTGCTGCCAATGCTAGACGTTTTTCACCTTTAGGCCAAAGACTTAGAATCCAAGATAGTAGTGGACTAAAACAAGATGTCACATCCAATGAAGTTCGACCAGTTTTTGTTTTATCTTCTGCGTCTCGATACCATTCCCGCAGTTGCTGACGTATAGTATTCTCCTTTTTACCCAGTAGTTCTGCTAAAAATACTGAAACCGTTGTCAGTCCACTTGATTGGGTCATTACTATCCCAAAAGTCCACATTGCCAGTACAACAGCTTGAGGTTTTGTGAGATTTGGCATTTTTTCAATTACTTTTCTAGTCCATTCTCTTAATTCCTCGCTTTTTCCTACTTGCATTCACCCTCCTGCACCCGTAGTAATTCTGCTGATAAAAGCTAGATAGTATTTTACCTGCAAAAATACGCCTTTATTAAATACCTACCCTTGAAAGCTACCCCCCATCCCCTCTAACCCTCTGCCTTTTCTTGCCCTGACAAAATCACATTGCTTCCGATGTCATCTGAAATTAACTCGCACAATTATATCGTTGAAATCTCGATCGCCACCATTTGGTAAATCCTCAAAGCCAAAGGTGTTATTGCCTAATAAGCGGATGTGATCTACTTGCCGATCGCTAGTCGGATTAGCACCCAAAAATGAGAAATAAACAGGATTTCCTCGGCTTATATATGTGTTGGGATCGCCATTAGCAATAATAAATGGTGCAAAAATACTATCAGAACTGAATTGTTCATTAGATGTGATTGTTGCTTGGTTCGTTCCTGTTAATCCGACAATCCTACTATTAATTGCTGCTTCAGTATACCCTGAGTCTCCAGGTTTATAAATCGTACCATTGACATTAATAGTACCAGTCTCATCAGTCACCTGATAAAAGCCAATAAAGTTGTTATAAGCCGCTTCTCGGTTAACAGTAAAGGTAGCGTTCACATTATCACCGATATAAAGCAGTTCTCCTTGAGTTGAACCTTGCTGACCAAATTCGTTACTCAAGCCGGAATCTAATGATTGATTTGTTGCCTGAATATTCACCGTTAGATTAGTAAAATTCAGGGAGAAACCATTGTTACCCAAGTCTTGAATATTTTGGGTTGAGGAAAACACTATGTCAGTATAACTAGCTTTACTGATTACAGTTTGAGTTGTAGTGCCTTGAACTAAATAAAATCTGAAGTTAGAACCAGAGTCTAATTGCAGTGAGCGAATAACATCGCTGTTACTGAACCCATTTGGCAAATTGGCAATGGTGGAGAAAAGTACCTTGGCTCGTGCTAAAGCTGCTTTGTTATAACCGTCTGCACCTGGAAGAAGTGATTTACCAGTATCATCTTTAACGCTACCCGCAGCATCATCAACATTAAATACACCTAGTTCATTCAACCGATTAGGATTAGGAGTACTGCTAGCGATCGTGATTTTGAGTATTGCTTGATCATTAGTACCTTTAATGTTAAAAACGTCCTCAAAACCCTTTGTTAATTCAGGAGAGATAACGATATTGTTATTGTTAACACCAATATTCAACGCTTTCTCAAAGGATAGTCCACTTTGGTCTGTTGTTTTTACCCGAATTTTGTAACTAGATTTGACATCAAAGTTTGGAGCATTATTAATTTGTAACTTATCCCCATTGATAGTAAAAACAGCATTGTCGGTATCATCAATACCAGCAACTAAGCTGTAGGCAAAAGTATTATTCGCGTCTGGGTCAGTGCTGCTAAATGTGCCAATGATTGTATTAACTGAAACATTTTCGTCAACAGTTGTAACATCCAATGATAAATCTGTAGGTGCTTCGTTGAGGTCGTTGACTGCGATCGCCAATGCTTTTTCAACGAAAAGTCCATCATTATCGGTAGTGCGAACGCGGATATTGTAACTAGATTTAGCCTCAAAATTTGGAGAACTATTAATTTTTAGATTACCGCCATCAATGGTGAAAGCAGCATTATCAGTATCACCATCCCCAGCAACTAAAGTGTAGGTAAAAGTGTCATTGGTGTCTGGATCGGTGCTGCTAAATGTGCCAGCGATTATATTAGCTGAGACATTCTCATCAAGATTTGTAACATCCAATGATAAATCTGTAGGTGCTTCGTTGAGGTCGTTGACTGCGATCGCCAATGCTTTTTCAACGAAAAGTCCATCATTATCGGTAGTGCGAACACGGATATTGTAACTAGATTTAGCCTCAAAGTTTGGAGAACTATTAATTTTTAGATTACCGCCATCAATGATGAAAGCAGCATTATCTGTGTCACCATCCCCAGCAACTAAAGTGTAGATGAAAGTGCTATTGGCATCTGGGTCGGTGCTGCTAAATGTGCCAACGATTGTATTAGCTGAGACATTCTCATCAACAGTTGTAACACCCAATAATAAATCTGTTGGCGCGTAAATAGGGGTATAAGTAATGCTATTGTCTCTCTCGGCATCAAAAAAAATGTCAGCGTTGACTGTAAAAACACCAGAAATGACAAATTGCAATCCCAATCCTTGATCTGCAATTTCTCCTGATTGGTTGGTTAATAATACTGCTTGAGAATCATCAGTTTGCGTGAAAATATATCCATCGTAGGTAGCAGAAATATTTAAGCCTTCCTCAAGTGTTACTTGTTGATCGTCAGCAGCAGCTTGATTGAAGAAGAAGTTGCCTGTGAGACTTTGGTCAGTGTTAGAGAATTTATAATAAAGGATTGAGTCAGCCATTTTTTTACCTAGATAAAGAACAGGTGGAAAAAGATAGAAATAGCTTTTTATTAAGCAGAGACATGTATAGTCACATCTCTGCTAAAGCCAGTCTTCTGGTCAGTGTTCAAGAAAGCGGTGTGTTAATGTGGCGGAGTTCCTCCACTCGTGAGCGCAGTATTCATAGCTTGAAATATCTGGGTCTGATCAACTACTCCCCGAACACCAGGCACGCTGTAAGTAGTACCAGAGCTATCTGTCATCTGGAAGCGTTGACCCAAGAATTTAGTCAAAATTGATGAATTAGCACCTTGGTAGTAAACAGGCACAATCCGTCGGCTGTGGCTACCCCAAAGATATTTTTTACTTGGGTCAGATCCCCAGAAGTGACCGGCATTTGCTGGAAGGTGCTGGTTAAAAGTGATGTCCTTGGCGTTAAACTTCAAATCTCTAGACACATTTGGATCTTGAGCAGTTAACTTGGAGAGGAAGTTGGAATTTAAGGTGAGATAGTGGTCATGGTCAGCCGTAACAATTAGCAAGTTTTTGCTCCAACCGCCATTGTTGTTGATCCAATTAATGGTTGTTTGCACGGCTTTATCGAAGTCATTCATCGTACCAATCAGGTTATCCATGTTGTTATCATGGGCAGCCCAGTCGATATCACCGCCTTCAACCATCAGCCAGAAACCATCTTGGTCTTTACCCAGAACTGTTAAAGCTGCTTGAGTCATGTCAGCTAAAGTGGGATTTTCGTTAATCTCTCTGGCAATGAAGCTAGCGTCAGTTTCACCAGGAGACAGAGGACGAACAGTATCAGGGTTAGGAGTTTGATTTGTAGAAGTTGTGGTGCTATAGAGTGTAAATTGACCTAAACCTGTTGTGCTGTAGTCCCCTTTGGAAGAACTCGTAGGAATGTTGCCATCTTGACCGCGAGCGCCATACAGACCAAATAACTTGCCGCCAGTGTTTGGGTCAATTGATGCTGCTGTGTTCAATAGTGTCTGAGTTGCATTCGGGCCACGCTCCAAAAAGGTGTAGCCGTAGCGATTGTTAGGATTTGATGAAGCAGGAGCTGAACAAGCGGCTGCATCGCTCAAGGCTGTTTTACCAGTCAACTCTTTGTAAGTAGATGCCTTGATGTAGGTGTAGCTAGTGGCATTACAGAGTGGGCCGGAACTGGTAGTGTTCTGGTGATCTAATGGATGACCGCCGCCCAAAATAACATTAGGCTGAAAGTTCAGTAATGCCTGTTGCAAAATACTGTCTTGATTAGTCTTGTTGGGATCGTAGTCACTATCATACTTATTACGACGATTTACGAAGGAGACGGCAGCGCCGGGAGTTGCATGGCTGACTGGTACTGAAGTAACGACTCCCGTGGACTTACCCTGTTGTTTGGCAATTTCGACGATGGTTGTCAGCTTCTGCTCGTAAATGTCTACGCCCATCGCGTTGTTATAGCTCTTTACACCTGTATAAAGAGTTGTGGCGGTGTTAGCAGAGTCGGGATAGCTGTACTTGATGTACTCTTTGTCATAATTACCGGGGTTGGCAGGGGATAGGGGAATCCAAGGAGTAGGGCCTCCCTTGGTTACGTCATAGCCTGCTAAGTTACCTGGTAGTGAGGTGTCGCCATTGATTGTATTACCAGGATTAAATGGGGTGGGCTGGAATGAAAAGCCTGGACGAACAGGACTTGCACCTGTAAGTGAATTACTTCCATCCAGGGCAGAGTTGCCTGTTGATTTAACTGAGTTACTTCCCTCAATTGTTGTGCCGTAGGTTGTTACTAGCCCATATCCAGTAAGAGTTTGGAAGCTCAAACCGGAACCTTTCCCGGCTGTGTAAAAAGCCCCACCTTTGGCGATCGCCGCAGCCCGAGCCATATTCCAACCCATACCATCGCCAAT
>NZ_JAWJTF010000246.1:0-3192 GCF_048836525.1 Nostoc sp. CALU 546 | reverse complement strand
GCCAACGCCAACGCCGACACCAATCATAGAATTGACACCAGAACAAGCCTTGATTGCGGCTATTGAAAATCAGGTAGCCGAAATTAGCGATCGCATTGCCTCTGGTCTGATAAAGTCAATTGAAGCCAACTTTCGCACGAGTAATCTGACAGTCAAAATTAGTGATGATTGGTATACTCTCCAAGAATCTCAGCAAGACAAACTAGCTGCGGAGATATTACAACGCTCTCAAGAACTTGATTTTACCCATTTAGAAATTATCGACTCCCAAAAGAGGCTAATAGCTCGTAACCCAGTTGTTGGTACTGAGATAGTAATTTTTAAACGGCAAACAACAAGTTAAAATAATTCGTAATTTAGAGGTTTAACTTGAAGTATTTATGTTAGACAACGTTTCGCTATTGCTGCAAGCTTGTAACAACTTAAACATCAGCTATGAAGTTATTCATCCTGCTGAAAACTTAATCAAAATCAAACTCAATAATAAACCCCATTATTTTTGTAACTATAGCACTCCATTGATTAATCAAGCAGTATCACATCTTATGAAAGATAAGGAATACACTTATCATGTTTTAAATAAAAAAATTAAACTTCCTCGGACAGTAGGTTTTCTTTCTCCTTTTTGTGACATAGAGTATAAAATCTACTTAAAATTTCCAACTATTCAAAATATCGTATTAGAAATAAAAGAAAATTTTGAAACGCCAGTGATTGTTAAAAGGAATTCTGGCTCTAGCGGACATAATGTATTTTTATGTCAGAATCAAGATGAAATTGAAAATGCTTTAAAAGGAATTTTTAATGTCAATTTTAAAAAGTATGATTATGTCGCTCTTGCTCAAGAGTTTATTGACATAAAATCTGAATATAGAGCAGTTTTCTTAAATAAAGAGTTAGTTTTGCTCTATGAAAAAGA
Source organism: Nostoc sp. CALU 546 (assembly GCF_048836525.1). Taxonomy (NCBI): domain Bacteria; kingdom Bacillati; phylum Cyanobacteriota; class Cyanophyceae; order Nostocales; family Nostocaceae; genus Nostoc; species Nostoc sp. CALU 546. Next base: position 2,273 of record NZ_JAWJTF010000246.1, on the reverse strand, counting down.
TATAAGTAATGCAGAGTTTGCAGGGAATCTTAGCCCTCTGCACTGGAATGGTGCAAAAGCAAAGTATATCAACGATCCACAAATATTGTCAGATATTGCTAATTTTGCTAAACCAGTTTTTGAAGAATTAGACCTTGATTATGGTGGCTTAGATATCGTATTAGACCGAGATAATCAATATTGGTTAATTGAAATCAATTCTCACCCAAATTTTAGCATTTTTACTAGGGACAATGGAGAGGAACATGTGCTGAAAATTTTTGAAAAAATGATAATTAGCCTAGCTTCAAAATAACCCCGTCTAATTGTTCCTCCAGCGCTGAAGCCTCCAGCAAGAACTGCCTTCTTCAACCAAGATTGAAACATTATTATGCTATCACCGCGTTTTACTTGAGAAAAATCACACATCGCGTTAGTCTTCATTGACGTAACTGCACGCTGTAACATCAGGTGATGACAAATCAACTTTCCCCGAAAATTCCCTCTTGTACTTGGAGCCGTCCTATCGGCTTAGGCTGGGACAAACCTTATACCGTCCGCTACGCAAGTAATATTGATGATGGCCCTTGGCATGGTACGCCTTTAGGTGGCTTTGGTGCAGGTTGCATCGGTCGTTCTTCACGGGGAGATTTCAACCTGTGGCACATCGACGGTGGTGAACATACCTTCAAAAACGTTCCCGCTTGTCAATTCAGTGTGTTTGAATCCAGTGGTACATCTTCCCAAGCCTACGCTTTGTCTACGCAAGCACCCGATGATAGCACTCTCCAAGCTTGGCAGTGGTATCCGACACTTGCCGACACAAAAGGAACGGGCAATTATCACGCGCTATATCCACGTAGCTGGTTTGTGTATGAAAATGTATTTCAAGCACAGTTGACTTGTGAGCAGTTTTCACCAGCCTGGGCAGGCAATTATCAAGAAACTAGCTACCCTGTGGCACTATTCCTCTGGAATGCCCACAATCCCACAGATGCACCTATTACTATCAGCATTATGCTGACTTGGCAAAATATGGTGGGCTGGTTTACTAATGCCCTCAAATCTCCCCAAGTGCAAGTGCGCGATGATGGTAGTCCGGTTTACGAATACCAACCACGCTGGGGCGAAAGTCAAGGAAACTATAACCAAATAGTTGAAAATACACAACAGTTTGGTTGTGTATTAGGTCGGATTGGTAGTGATGCTTTGCAAGAAGGTGACGGAACTTGGTGTATTGCGACGCTGAAACATCCCCAAGTTGAATTATTCCACCACACCCGCTGGAATCCAGAAGGAACGGGTGAGGAAATATGGGAAAGCTTTGCTAAAGATGGTTCTTTGCCTAATTATCTAGATCCGACTCCAGCAATAGATAATACACAATTAGGGGCTGCGATCGCACTCCGTTTCACTCTCCAACCAGGCGAAACTCTCGAAATCCCCTTTGTCCTCGCTTGGGATTTACCCATTACAGAATTTGCGGCTGGGGTTGATTATTATCGCAGATATACGGACTTTTTTGGTAAAAGTGGAAATAATGCTTGGGCGATCGCATCTACTGCCCTACAAGAATACCAAAGTTGGCGATCGCAAATTCAAAGTTGGCAAAAACCGATTATCGACCGGGAAGATTTACCCGACTGGTTTAAAATGGCTCTATTTAATGAGCTTTATGACCTCACCAGCGGCGGTACTCTCTGGAGTGCAGCATCAGAACTTGACCCCATCGGTCAGTTTGCGGTGCTGGAGTGCTTAGATTACCGCTGGTATGAAAGTCTAGATGTGCGGTTATATGGCTCTTTTGCCCTGCTGATGCTGTTTCCAGAATTAGAAAAGTCGGTGATTCGGGCATTTGCAAGGGCGATTCCTCAAGGTGATGATACTCCCCGAATCATTGGTTATTACATGACAATTAAGGCAGAAAGCCCGATTGCAGTTCGTAAAGTCGCAGGTGCAACACCCCACGATTTAGGCGCACCCAATGAACACGTTTGGGAGAAAACTAACTACACCAGCTATCAAGACTGCAATTTGTGGAAAGATTTGGGTAGTGATTTTGTCTTGCAAGTGTATCGTGATTTTCTGCTCACGGGTGCTGACGATGTAGAATTCTTAGCAGATTGTTGGAATGCGATCGTTCAAACCCTTGACTACCTGAAAACTTTTGACCTTGATGGCGATGGGATTCCGGAAAATTCTGGTGCGCCTGACCAAACCTTTGATGATTGGCGGTTACAGGGTGTCAGCGCCTATTGTGGTGGGTTGTGGTTGGCGGCGCTAGAGGCTGCGAT
>NZ_JAWJTF010000430.1:0-1202 GCF_048836525.1 Nostoc sp. CALU 546 | reverse complement strand
AATGCCCCATGCCCAAACAGTTGTTGTGCATCGGCAAGAAATACCTGTGATTTCTTGTTGTCTGGGTGCTATGGAACTGGCTTTGCTTCAACATCTGTCACAACCAGAGATAATACAAATTGATGGTGCTAGAGATCATGACTGGTTATCTGTTGAGCAGATTTTGCGCCAGTATGCTCAGTATCAATTAGGTCGCCCTATTCGCTCTGCTACTTTGATCGACTCTTATTTTGCTGCCAACCATGATGCAACCGTCTGATTTGGATAAAAAAATCCTACCTTTGTCACCAAGCCTCGCCAAAAAACAGAATAGGTTATCAGATCCTACAGTCAGGAATCACTTGAGTGCCGTTCCCAAGTGTACACCTAGTCAAATAAATGGCCAAGAAATGTCTCCAAAAGACGTTTCTAAAAACGACCAAGGTTGGACAGCGGAGATCCCAAAAACTGATGTTCCAAGTCAATCAGAAACACAATCTGAAAACAAATTAATCACTGCTGAAGCAGATAGCAATGGCAATCGCAATGGGCAGAATTTGCCAGTAGCGACTATCTCAGAAAAAGAACCACCGAAATTAGATGGATCTGGTTCAGGTGGAGAAGCTGTTGTAGGAAACATAAAACAGCAAGGATTTTTGCCTGTATTAAGAAACCCTAATTTCTTGGCACTTTGGGGCGGTCAAGTTTTCTCTCAATTAGCAGATAAAGTTTATTTGGTGCTGATGATTGCCTTGATTAATACTCAGTTTCAAGCAAGCAATCAGAGTATTAGTGGCTGGGTATCAGTCTTGATGATGTCTTTTACTATTCCAGCCGTTTTGTTTGGTTCCGTTGCTGGAGTGTTTGTCGATCGCTGGTCAAAAAAAGCTGTGCTGGTAGCAACGAATATTTGGCGCGGCATTCTGGTTTTGTCAATTCCCTTTTTGTTGTGGTTGACTCATGACTGGAAACCCATAGGATTGCTACCCGTGGGTTTTGTAATCATCTTGGGTGTGACTTTTTTAGTTTCCACACTGACGCAGTTTTTTGCCCCGGCAGAACAGGCGGCAATTCCCTTAATAGTAGAAGAACAGCATTTACTCTCGGCTAATTCGCTTTACACAACAACGATGATGGCATCGGTGATTATTGGGTTTGCCGTTGGAGAACCGTTGTTAGCGATCGCAGATGGACTTTGGCTGCAAATTGGTGGTAGTGGTAGT
>NZ_JAWJTF010000411.1:0-1456 GCF_048836525.1 Nostoc sp. CALU 546 | reverse complement strand
TAATCAAATTCGGCAGGCTTTGCGCTTCGAGACGATCACGCCAGTTCCTTTAGTAGAGGTACGCAACTATATCGATCGTTTATGGCAAACTCCCACAGCTGCAACGATGCCAGTGCGATCGCGCGTAGGCTACCTTAAAATGTTCCTCAACTACATTGCCCTGAGTGTTGACACTGAGGGTCATTTCCTCCGGCTGATGCGACAGACCCAGACCGAGGTAGAAATGTTTAACCTCTGCGATCGCTTTCTCCTTACTGATCTTACGAAAACTTTAGCCCTAGCACCCTCCTTGAGCGTGTAACTAAGAGGACTTTTTAAATTACTTGTATAAGAAAATGGTTAGAGAGGATGGGGATATATGAATAAAGAATCCGAAAAGCAGCAATTTCAGTTTGGAGATTAAGTATACACCTACCAAAATGAGATGTACTCATTGCTAAGTCATGGTAAATACAAATTTGAAACTGAGATTTAAACCTGTTTCTCACAGTTGGGTTGCTCTACATCCACAGCCTAAAGGAGTAATTCAATTTATTGCAGGGGCTTTCTTTGGTACTTTTGGCCCCATGCTTTTTTATCGCTATCTGCTTCAATGTTTATTCGAGCAGGGATATACAATTATCCTTCTGCCTTTTAATTTTACTTTTAATCATTATGTAGAAGCTGGTTTTCTCATGAGAGAGCAGTATGAAATTCTGCCAGAGCTTGTGAAAATGGCAAGTGTTGCAGGATATGATTATGAAGCCTATCTAGATGATAAGAACTTTTCTTGGATTGGACATAGCCTTGGTTGCAAATATATCTCTTTGTTAGAAGGATTTACTGCTCTACCTCCAAAGCCTCAAGATAGAGAACAGTTTATTCGTAATCTGCTGTCTCATACTTCCGATGAGTCACAGATAAAAAGTGTCGTTGCAGACATTAACATTCTCTTTGAGGAACTAACGCGAAAAACTGCTGAAGTTAAAAAATTAATTTATAGTTATGTGCATAAGGATATCAAATTTAACAGTGTCTTCATTAGAGGGCAGGTTTCTATCCTATTAGCACCTGCTATTGCTGACACAGGGAGTGCAATTCGTCCTCAATTTTTAGCGGATATCATCGATAATTTGGGTTGGGGTGTGAAACCAACTGTTGAAGAAACCCAGAATTTAATCAAGGATAGTGGGCTATTTAACATCATGGGTTTAGTCTGTTTCAAGTCAGACAATATTGCTAAATCAACCTGTGAATGGTTTACTAATATTTTGCAAAAGCCGCCTCAAGATTTTCGGAAAAGTTTTGCAGGTGGACATTTAAGACCTCTAGGTATTCAATTAGGTAACTATGTCATTAATCTTTTTAATAAACCCTTGATTGAATCAGTTCAAGAGCGAAATAGAGGATTTGAGCATAGTGTTATTCAGTTGCTTGAGAAACTGAAAGAAAAATCAACATAATGGGCATGGGGCAT
>NZ_JAWJTF010000371.1:0-1815 GCF_048836525.1 Nostoc sp. CALU 546 | reverse complement strand
GTGGATTGGGAAGGGCGATTTGTGCTTGAGTAATAGTTCGGAAACCGAGTTTGCGGGCGACTCCATTTGTTTCCAAAAGTAATATCCGGTGGTTGCAAAATCAGAAAGGTTGAGCAAACCTAGCTCAACCGCATCTAAGTTAATTTGATTTATTTGTTTCGGAGTTGTTAAATAACTATCAAGATGTTGTTCAATGCGATCGCAGATTTCATTTTCTAATTGAGTAGCAAGCTCCTTTACCGCTTTTTGACCGTTTTGATACGAAAGATAGCCCACAAGTCCTACCGCCCCAAAAATTTGCAATATAAAGGGCACAATTAGAACATACCTCAGAGGCATCTTGGCATAAACTTTGCCAACTAAGCGATTAATAGATTTGACTGGCTGAAGTTTGGATAACATTGTTGTTTAATTCTTCCCCAACATATACTAGGGGCATTTTTGCCATATCAGCTACATTTTCAACTCAGCATAATTACGCCATATCTTCGCTTTAGCGATGACATATATTTGCATTTTATAGTATAATAAAGCACTAAAGCCCTAGTCTATACTTATTTTACTGGCTAAGTACCTCCAACGCTTAATTTTTAAACTTTGCGTAGGCATAGCCCATCGTAGACATCGACTAAGTTGGGCGGATACGCCATCGCACCTGAATTTGCTCAGTTTTATCTGGCAATGTGTCAACAGATTTTTTCGGATTAACTGAAATTTAACCGATAAGCTACAGTATGCCATTCTAAAACTCAGGTCGCCATTAGCACTCAATCCTAAATTTAATTTTTAATTGCTGATGTTTTGATTTCCCGGTCTTAAAACCTCTGGACTAGTACAAAAACTTATATTTAACTACAACAATTTTAAAATTTTCATGCAAACGCACACTATAAACAAAAAAAATCCAAGAAAATTTACTTTGTATTTTTTATTATGAAGAAATGTTAACTTTGTTATGGAAGTATGTCAATCTCATCGCCGATTTGTAAAATTTTTCCAGTTGAGGATGGGGATAATTGGGTATTAACACTCAATCTGTAAAAATGATTAAAAGGCGATGAAGCAACCCAATTTGGCAGAGTTGCTTGTCGCTGGGTTGCAAAGATTTTTTGAAAGTTTGGGTAAGCTTCTCCTAAGTAAGAATCGCGTGTTGGGACTATACAACGCTGACATGGGTTAATCCCAAGAAGGTGAACATCTCCCACTCGAAAGGAGACAACATTACCTTGTTCACCAAATAGCTGATCTTCCCAAAATGCTGGTACACCACCAATCTCGATATTGGCACGCATTCGACGGCGCATTTCATCTATACTTAAACCGGGAAACCAAGAAGCTACTTCTGCCAAAGTTGCTGTACTAATTACCGTTGGGCCTAATGAGTGTGTATCGTCAGGAAAACCCATCAGAGAGTTTTGTCTCAAGATGACAGAAAACTCAAAAAAATCACTCAAAGTTGCTTCTAATGCTTGCCGTTCCTCATCCAGATGAAAATTTTGTTGTGAGTCGCCGCCTGGGATTTGCAACGAGATGGTTCTATTTAAGAGTGCAAATTGCGCCCTTAGTAAATGGATTTTAGCATGACGCTTGCCATTGACAAATCTACCCTGTTCGTCAAAAATGGCAAACTCGCGGTCATGCTGTAATGCGCCACTAGCAAGAACTCTAGCGTTCTCAACTTCAACACCATCCAGTGACTTAACTGGATACAGTAAAATCTTTGCTAGGTAAGGCGTCATAGCAATTTGGGATTTTGGGTCGTAAGCGCAAATTAGATTTTGGATTAAAGATTGGTGATTTAGTAGTCCCCAATCT
>NZ_JAWJTF010000325.1:0-2222 GCF_048836525.1 Nostoc sp. CALU 546 | reverse complement strand
AAACCTGGAGATTTAAGCTCTGAAAGGCTTTCAGTGATTGGGTTCTCTCAAAGTGATAAAAGAGGGCTAATACCGTTTCACCTGAAGATTGATACAGATGACAGCCTGTTCTTCAGCAGGGCAGGCTCTTGAGCTAGTATCAAGAATTGAGTGAAATTGTATGATAAGCGCCTAATTTTTACTCTTTACATTTCTTTAGAGATAGCCTCTAAATAGGAAGTAACAAGGTATTTATGGAAAAATTGCCGACAGGTATTTTGCTAAAAATTAACAAATTATTTCGCTGGTCTAACTCAACTGAATTCGGCAACTTCAAAACTGAAATTAGCAAGTTTTTCCAAGTTAAATGGTTGAGTCATCTTTCCATCAAGCAGATGCAAGAAGTTGACATTGTATTCTTGTGTATGTTTGCTAGCAGATACCTAACGTTGACGATCATTTTACTATACTTATGGAGTTCAATTCATACTAGTCCTGAATCACCAAGGACATGCTATCCCTGAAGTCAATCGTAGGATTCTAGGAGCAAAAAAGTTTCTGGCGATCGCTGTCTGAAATTTAGCAGTAATCAGCCATTGATTAGCTCGTTTTTCTAGGTCATTTAAATGAGTAAAAAACACGGAGAACTGGCAATGGATAACGTTACAGGTATTGGCGACATTACCATGAACGATGTGATGCAAATGGATTCCTCCAAAGCAGTGAGTATGTTTAGGAATCGATTTGCAGCCTACAAAAAGCTGGCAGATGAAATTGGAGAACATGCAGCTTTTGAACAAATGATGTTAGCCTACCCTGCTCATCAAAAAGCGTTCATGGGTGCTTTCATTGACAATACCACCATAGCCAAAGGCTTTACCGATGCAATTCCGATCTTTCGGATCATGGGCTTCCAAATGCAAGTCGTAGATATTTCCCAAGAAGGAAAAGATGCTGCACTAGAAATTCAACGAGTTTGCCCGGTTCTTTCAATTGCCAAAGAATATGGACTTGAAAGCCCTTGCCGAGTTATCTGTGAGATGGAACAAGAAGCAACCAGGAGAGCATTTCCTGGGATGAAAGCTGCAATTATTAGCAAGCAGGCAGATGGTGATTGCGTTTGTATGTTCAAGTATGAAAGACCTGCCAAAGGGGTAGAAGTAAAGCCACAAAAAACACCGAGCTTGTTCTCTCATATTCTCGATTTGATTCGCTTGACTCCTAAAATCTTGCAGATTGGGATGAATCTTTTAAAAACATCTCTTTCTAAAGGATCGTAACTTTTATGAATGGCATTGTTCAAGACCTCAAGCATTTGATTGCAGGTGAAGTTAGCAACGCTTCAGAAATTTTGACAGAAGTTTCCGAAGATTTTGGTGGTATATTCCAAAAGTCTCCTCAAGTTGTTGTCACTCCTCAAAACGCTAACGATATTGCCCAAACTGTCAAATATGCCGCTCAAAAAGGATTAGTAGTTTCTTCACGCGCTGCGGGACATTCGTTAGGTGGTCAATCTTTAAACCAAGATGGAATCGTTTTAAATATGAGGAATCTCGATAAAATTCGAGATATCCAAAAAGAGCAACTATGGTTTAAAGCTGATGCGGGAACTTCTTGGAATCAAGTAATCGATGCTTGTATTCCTGATGGTTTAGTTCCTCCCGTATTAACCAATTATTTTGGTGTTTCTGTCGGAGGAACTCATTCTGCGGGTGGTATAGGTGCAGCCTCTTTTCGTTATGGAAATCAAGCTGATAATTGTCTTGGTCTAGAAGTTGTAACCGCAGAAGGTGAGATTCTTTGGTGTTCGCCTGAAGAAAACAGCGAACTTTTTAATCACGTACTTTGCGGTTACGGTCAGTTTGGAATTATTACCCAAGTTCAGCACAAACTCAAAGTTTATCCTTCCCAAACCCGCACGTATTTACTTTTCTATGACAACCTAGATGCTCTTTTGCATGACAAGCGGGTTTTAGTAACCGAACAAAGGGTCGATCATCTTGTATCTTTCCCAGTTCCCTGTTTGCAAGGAGTATCCAGAGCTACAGGAATAATGCAACCTTTGATTCAATGGTTTTACACGTTGCGGATTACTGTTGAAGCAAATTCTATTGAAGCTATTGATGACAAAGAAATCCTTGCTGGCTTAAATTTTTACCGTCATATCCATACTGAAGACTTGGGATTTGCACAATTCATCGAACCCATCGCATTGCCGGCGGCACGGTCCACCACCTCGCCGA
>NZ_JAWJTF010000306.1:0-2403 GCF_048836525.1 Nostoc sp. CALU 546 | reverse complement strand
AAATGGCAAATGTTTTCGGAGAGTGACAGAAGAGGGCTAAGTAAGTCGGCGAGAAAAAACCAAACTATGTAACGAAAAGTAAAATCTCTGTATTTGGCTTGTAGTTGTGCTTTAGCGCTGTTCGCACAGCATGGCGTTAGCCAAGCGCAACTACAAACGAGTGATGATTATTTGCGCCGACTTACTTAAGCATACTCAAAGTTTTTTGTAGGTGACTTATGAATCAGAATGACAAACCGCAGGAAAGCCTAGAGAATTTGAATGCACGCATCAAATCACTGCCTGAAGACGAACGTGAGGCTGTTTTCTCTGACTTAAAAGCTAATCAACAGTGGACACAGCAGGAAGGTCAGGGCAATGTTGCCATTAACCAAGCAAGGGATATTGTTATTCATCAAAGTGCTGATCGGGAAAGCATTGTTTTAATAGTACGGGAAGTCCTGCAACAGCAATCCCAGAAGTTACCATCTATAAGTTCAAAGGTGACAAAGGAAGGAGTCTGCCGATTTTTGGAGGATGTTGAAAAAAAATCTAACCAGTTCAAGCAACCGATTGTCTCAAAAGACCAGTACATTCCGATTCAAGTAACATTGGAATGCCAAGGACACCATCAGGTTAAAAGCCATGGAAAAACACAATCAGAGAAAGAACTCAAGCAAATCTATGCAGTTAAGGGTGGACGAGAAGAACTTAGACGGCAGCAAGTCGATTGGGAGGAGTTCAAACAGCAGCATAAGCAGCATAAAATTATCATGGTATTGGCTGACCCAGGTATGGGTAAATCTACTCTGTTGAACATGGAAGCAATAACAACTGCTCGACACGAACGAGAGCAGTTGATCGATAACCGCAAGTCACCGGAAGATATTATTCTACCGTTGCCTCTGAGATTATCAGAGTTGGCGAAATCCTCGGAGGAGTTAATTGATGCAATTCCGAAGCTGATTCATAGAAATTATTGCAAACCTGAACAAGATATACAGGGATTCTTGCGGGAAAAATTGAAGAAAGGGCAGTGTCTCCTGTTGTTAGACGCACTAGATGAAGTACCTCGAATTGATAACAAAAGGTTCGAGCTAAAAGAAAAATTGAACCGATTTGTCAGGCACTATCCTGACTCACTCATTATTTGTACTTCTCGAATCGTTGGTTATGAAGAGGGGTTTATTACTGAGGCAAAGGAGGTAGAAATTGTTCGGTTTAATGAGAAGCAGATTAACCGTTACATTAACATTTGGTTTAACAATGCAGAAGAACATTCGAGTGATCAATCGGTGTCTGCACCACAACTGATTCGAGGGTTACGAAGTAAAGCTCAAATCAGGGGATTAGCACAGAATCCGTTGCTGTTGTCTTTGATTTGCAGGCTTTATCAGAATAAGGGATTGATGCTTGCCCAACGTTGCCAAGTGTATGAGAAGGCTGTGGAGTACATACTGGAAAAACAAAATCGCAGATATTCACAACAGAAATTCAGCAAAGAAGCAAAGATGCAACTTCTCGAAGAGCTTGCTTACCACTTTACTTGTGCCGAGCAGGATACGTTTGAGGCGGATGACCTCAATCAATGGATTGAGGAGTACTTACATGGGGATCAAGTTCATTCAGAGTTTAAAGGAGCTACTACACACGAGTTAATCACAGTACTCTCAGAAGAAGATGGCATTTTGCGGAAGTTATACGAGGATGGCAACCAGTACTTGTTTCTGCATTACACATTTCAGGAGTATTTGACAGCAAAATATCTGGTACGCCAAGCCAAGGATAGAGCCAAGGATGGAATTGAGCTAGCTAAGGCACATTTTTGGGAATATGACTGGCATGAAACTTTGAGTTTAATGGCAGGATTGATGAAAGATCCGCTTCCTCTGCTTGAGAAGATCACAAAAGAGAAAGATGATATTTTCAGAACACATTTGCTATTAGCAGGCCGCTGTATTGCTGAATGTAGAGAAAGCTTCCTCAAAACGGGTTTAGTCACAAAAACTATCGAACAAATTTATGAGTTTTGGGAAGTTTATCCAGAAGCAGATTTTATTCAATCCATTATTGAGGCGATCGCTCAGGTATGTTCAAAGACGGCTGAAAAGCTGAGACAAGCTATAAATCATGAGGATTGGTATGTTCAATTAAGTGCGGCTAAAGCTGTAGCAGCAATTGGCGATGCTCAATCTGTGAGATCCTTAATTAACCATCAAAATCCTTTCGCCCAAAAAATTGCCATAGATTTTTTCGTAGAGATTGATAGTGCTGCTGCTGATATCGTCGAAACTTTAATTGAAATAGCTCGGAACGAAAAAAACACATTTTTTGTTAAAAATAGGGCTTTATTAGCTTTGCAGAAGCTTGCCAGGGCTGATGCTATATAAGCCTTACTTCGATACACTACCGGTAATAAAACCG
>NZ_JAWJTF010000216.1:0-3802 GCF_048836525.1 Nostoc sp. CALU 546 | reverse complement strand
ATCAGCAGCAGCCGGTTTCGCGGGAACTAGGGTGACACCAGCTAAACTTGCAGCCATGAGGCTGGGTAGAAGTGTGCGTTTTAGGATGTTATTCATTGTGTTACCTTCTCAAAACATCAAACAATTGGATAAAAACCAAAGTTACTGGAGTCAGAGAAAATCATATTTTTTCACTTGGACAACAGCAACTATTTATTGTTTGAGGACATATATATCATTGCATTTGCAAAGTCATAACTGCATCCACTGAAAGCATGAATATAGATTAAGTCCTGAGAAGGCCTTGCTGATTTATTAGACGATACTAGAGATTACACATTGACAAAATAAACTAAAAATGCACTATAGATTTTTAGATATGAAAGTTTTATTTTTTCAGTAGTAGCAAGCGATTTCTGATGATCAATCGCGTACTGTTTACCGTATCTATCTAAAGATAGTTGCCAAAATAACTAAACTCACTATTCAAAGTTAATATTTAATTCTCTTAGTTTAGCAGCCAAACGTTGCGATCGCGCTTCTGTTTGCTGCGATCGCTCCTATCCTGTTTGTAGCAAATCACCCTGATTATTCCACCAGCGCAACCAAGGTAATTCTAGATTCTGATATTGATCTTGCCAAATTCCTAATTCCACACCCATCGCTTCAGTTTATTTTTTAACCCAAGGAACAGCTTCGATATTTTCCTGATAAAATTCCTTATTTGCTATACGGTTGAAGTAGTCGCCTTTGTACTCAAAAAGATTTAACAGAATGAGTTCTAGATACCATAATCCAAGTTTATAAGTATCTATCTGTTCTGGAAAGGGTCGATTAAGATATTTTTGACGCTTTTTTGGATTAGGATGAACGATTGCATTACGTATCTCTGTTAAAGCCTGTGCGCCATCAACCCAATTTAATTCTTTTGAGGCTTTGAGCAATTCAGTTAAGCTGTCAGGTATTTTTAGCGGGACACCACACTGTGAAAGGAGACGTCTTAGTTGTTCAGCTGCTGGAAGTTTTTTAAATTCTTGTTGACTGATGATAGCTTTTTCTTCCACTAGAAGAGTCCAAGCAAGGATTTCAAAAGCAGCTTGCATCAAAACAATGGAACCTTGTACAGATCCGGCTTGAGCAATACTTTCCAAATACCAATGGATTGCAAACCTTATTGGCTGATTCCAAGTAGTACTTTGCCAGCGATTAAGGAAACCTGGAAAAAGTTTACCGAGACTGCAAGAATCTTGTGAATCTGCAAACCACGAATGCACACTTCGCCAGGGTGATATTGTATAAGAAGTACAGTTTTCCCACACCTTTTTCCCACTGTTGTCATAACTGACTAATAGAATGGGAGAAGTCCTAAAGCCTCTAGAAAAAGAGAGAAACCAATGCAAAGCTTCTAATATATCATCAGCTTCCTCTGTTGTAAAAGGCTTTTTATCGGAACGTTCAAGTTTCCCCACATGAGTTATGGCGTAGCCTCCTTTTGATTCAAGAGACTTTATAATATCTCCGAGGTTTTGCAGGCTGTCAATCGAAGCACTCCAACTCTCAGCTTTTAATATAAGCCTACCCCACCAAATTTGCCTTGGTGTTGATATAGCCATCCCGTGAAATTTATGAAAGTTGGTTAGGTGAAAGAGTATATGTGATAAATTATTTTCCGACCTTAATATTGCTGGTTTATTTAGAGTACCTGAAATATCCCCACTTTGATGCTCAAAGTCGATAGGAATACTAGAAATCCAAACTTCAGCAGAACTTTGGATTTCTGAAAAGTTTAGATTACCTTTACCAAGTTCAAGTTTAAGAAGGGACTCATTATTAGATTTTGAAAACAGGAACTTAACATCGGGAGATGGCAGCCATTCAAAGGAAACAGTACCATTTCCTTCATATACAGTTCCTTCTTGAGTAATTTTTAAGGAACCTTGATAAAGTTGGATAGGTTGATTAGGTTCTCCAGTCACTTCTTGTCCCGAACGATTAGCATCCCGTAGTTTCCTCGCAACAGTTGCATTTCTCCTCAAAATGTAACTAACAATATTTGTATCTAATAAATAAGTCACTTTGTCTATTTTCGCTTTACTGCATCATCGTACATTTTGATTTGCTCTGGGGACAAATCATTTAACGTACCAGAAAGTGCTTCTAAGACAAGAATCTTATCAATTCTGCGTGTCAGTTCATGCTCGGTTATAGCTCTCATTTCCTCTGGTGATAACTGTCCAAAGAGTTCTACTAACATTTCTATTATTTCCTGTTGGTTTAACTTAGTTTGATATAAGCTATTACCTTTAATGAGCTTTTCAACTATTGGTGATATGCGGTTACTCAGTTCTTGATGATAATTAGTAATTTCTGGCATAATTTCCTCCATTCATCCAATAATTATCTTAATTATAAACAATCTCCCTCAGCGCCCTTCTGTGTAAAAAAAAGGCGGGCAAGATGCCCACCCCACAATATTTTGAGAATATTCTGTTGCTATTAACCCAACAATTGTTTAGCCTTAGCTAACACATTATCAACGCTAAAACCAAACTTCTCTAAACAAACACCACCTGGAGCCGAAGCGCCAAAGCGATCAATACTAACGCAATCGCCTTCAGTACCGACATATTTGTGCCAACCGAAACTGCTACCAGCTTCCACAGACAAACGCTTGGTGACAGCTTTCGGCAGAACCGACTCTTTATAAGCCGCATCCTGTGCTTCAAACAGTTCCCATGAAGGTAGCGAGACAACACGGACTTTCTTGCCTTCAGCCTTGAGTTTTTCGGCTGCGCCGACGGCGAGGCTCAATTCTGAACCAGTGGCAATCAGGATGAGATCAGGTGTACCTTCGCTATCCACCACGGTGTATCCACCCTTGGCTACGCCCTCAATGGATGTACCTGCCAAGTTGGGAACATTTTGACGGGTGAACGCCAACAGAGACGGAGCATTTTCCTTCGCTTTCTCGATCGCTATTTTATAAGCACCAGAGGTTTCGTTACCATCTGCGGGACGGAACACGGTTAAATTAGGAATAGCTCGCAAGGAAGCGAGAGTTTCAATGGGTTGGTGTGTAGGGCCATCTTCACCTTGCCCAATGGAATCGTGAGTCATCACCCAAATCACGCCAGCTTGAGAAAGGGCGGATAAGCGGATGGCAGCACGCATATAATCTGTGAAGATTAAGAAGGTTGCACCGTAGGGAATTAATCCTGAAGTGTGCAGAGCTATACCATTACAGATTGCGCCCATAGCATGTTCCCGCACACCAAAGTGGATGTTGGGGTTTTGGTATTCTCCCTTTTGGAAGTCGCCTTTACCCTTAATTTCAGTCAAGTTGGAGTGGGTTAAGTCAGCTGAACCACCAATCAATTCAGGTAAAACTGCCGCTAATTTGTTGAGGCAAGTTTCTGAGTGTTTGCGGGTGGGTAGTCCTTTGTCTTCGGGGGTGTAGGTGGGTAGTACCTTGTCCCAACCATCGGGTAGTTTGCCGCTAATGTAGCGTTCAAATTCAGCCGCTTCTTGGGCATACTTAGCTTTGTAGTCGGCAAATGTTTTGTTCCATTCTTCTTCGTAACCTGCGCCACGTTCAACAGCTTTACGTGTGTGGTTGAGGGCTTCTTCTGGAATTACGAAAGGCTCGTATTCCCAACCCAAATTTTTCCGAGTTAATGCTATTTCGTCTCCACCCAAAGCAGCACCGTGAACGCCAGCAGTGTTTGCCTTATTGGGGGAACCATAACCGATGGTGGTTGTCACCTTAATCATTGATGGTTTATCGGTGACAGCTTTAGCTTCTTCAATTGCTTTGGCGATCGCT
>NZ_JAWJTF010000211.1:0-4020 GCF_048836525.1 Nostoc sp. CALU 546 | reverse complement strand
AGAGCAAATGCATGGATTAAGTATCAAGCATATCCTGGACATTTCCCAAAAAGTCGGCACAATACATGGAATGGTATCCTATTGTCAAATGGAGTTTCATATATTGAGATCGACGGGCTAGAGGTCATAGGGAACAATGCAAACATAACCCTTTCTTATGCATTAAGTCAGAAGACTAATGGATCAAATCCGCTTACAAACGGAAGCTGCATAAGTATTGACGGACGCAATAGTTCTGTTCGTCACATAAATATTCTAAACAACAAAGTGAATAACTGTGGAGGAGCAGGTATCTCAGTAATCTCCGCTGATTATGTGAAGATTGATAATAACACAGTGTTCAATAACGCCTGGTACAGTATGTATGGTACCAGCGGTATTTCGTTCTTGAAGAGTCGGAATACTGACAACAACCAGGGATACAAGATGTTCGTGACTAATAACAGGGTCTACAACAATCGCAATTACGTTCCCTGGGCTCAACGTGGAATTATCACAGACGGTAATGGCATTATTATCGATCTTTCAAAACAGGGTCCAAATGGTGCATATAGAGGACGGACTTTAATTGCAAACAATATTAGCTACAGGAATGGCGGTTCAGGTATTCATGCCCATGAAAGTGAGCATATCGATATTGTCAACAACACAGCATATTTGAATCAGCAAAGTCCAGAACTGTCAAAAAAAGGGCAAGTCTATGCTGGTTATTCAAATAATATCAGGATTTACAATAACCTTGTTTATGGTGTTGCTGGCAAAAATGTGAACAGCAGCTACATGAATAAAAACGTCACTTATAACTACAATCTTTACCCCAATGGTTCAGTGATCGATGCGAAGGCGAGGGGAGCTAACGATATTATTGCAGATCCACAGTTTCAAAATGCCCCAAATGGTGACTTTAGACTCAAAGGAACGAGTCCGGCGATCAACAGGGGTTACAATTGGAAGGATTTGAAAACTGATCATGCCGATAACCCTCGTCCTGCTGGTGGTGCATATGATATTGGGGCATACGAAATTAGGTAACCGTAATAACATGTCCTGCTATCTGTCCATAGTTCTTTCAGACTGAAGTCTACGGTTACACAAAATAAGAAGCCTGCTTTCGCAGGCTTCTTATTTTATGGATAATTAAACATTATGGTGTTCTAATTCACTTGTGAGACAAAATCCTAATTTATACAGAGCTTTTGTCTGGAATACGTTTTTGTCGCTTAACCGCTTTTGTCAAATCTTGATAAGTAAAGTATTCTTTCGCATGGTTGAAATAACTACTAGATTCGTTTTTATCAATGAGACCATTCACAACTAAACCTAAAACGTTGTGACTGGATCTCTCTAACATTTCTTGAGCAGCAGCTGCACTGTTAGAATCAATTACCCCAGGTCGAGCGACTAACAAAATCCCATCAGTCATTTGGCTTAAAGTCAAGGCATCGGCTGCTAAAAGGAGGGGAGGAGCATCAATAATGACAAAATCATAGTTATCTTGAGATGAGAAATTCTCAATTAGTGATGCCATCCGCTTTGAGTCAAGCAAGGCAAGTGGGTTAGGAGGTCTAACTCCAGCAGTTAAAACATCAAGGCTATCCATTACCTTGGATACGGCAATGTCAAATTCAGCCTGACCTACAAGAACCTCACTCAAACCAACTGCATTGGTTAGTTGCCATAGATGATGCTGAGAAGGAACTCGCATATCTGCATCAATTAGTAAAACTTTACGTCCTAGTTGAGCGATCGCTGCCGCCAAATTAGCTGAAACTGTAGACTTGCCTTCTTTCGGAACTGCGCTAGTTACCACAATAGTTTTGAGCACTTTATCTGAACTCAGGAATTTCAGATTGGCTTGAATCATCCGGTACATTTCGCTGGTTAAAGAGTGAGGTGTATCCCTGACGGCGATTGTTTGAACTGTTGATTCTGTATCTGAATAACGGGAGCGAAGCTTCTTAACAGACAAAGGAACAATGCCCAGCAAAGTATATCCAAATATATCTCTAACTTCTTTAAGTGTTTTTAGAGATCTATCTCTCATAGCCAGTAAGAGGATAGTTGTTGTGGCAAAAAATAAACCGAACATCACTCCCAGCACCAAAACAATTATTTTTTTGCCTGCTACTGGATCTTTTGGCACTAAAGCCTGAGCAATAATCCGGGAACTAGCTGTATTTGTATTCTCAACTAACTGTAATTCTTGAACCTTTTTCAATAGAGTTTGATAGGTCGATTCTGCAACTTCAACTTTCCGTTCTAATTCCCGCTGATTTTGTGCCAACTGGGGTATGAGTTTCACCCGCTGTTCGTAGGTAGAACGAGAATTATATAGAGAAGAGAGTCTTTGAGTTAACCCAAAGCGCTGTATTTCTGACTGGAGAAAATTTTGTATCAGGTTTTGTCTAAGTTCCCCAATCTGCAACAGGCTCTGAGGAACTGGTGCTTGATTGCCAATAGTCTGACCAATTTGCTGTTGCAAGAGAGAATTTAAACTAGCTTTTCTTGCTTCTAAGTTAATAATTACGGGGTTGTCATCTAGAAAACGGCTACGCTCAACCGCTAGCTGCCGATCGGTTTCTTGAAGTTGTGTAAGGACTCCCTGTACTGCCGGTGACTGGCTGAGGGCACTCACTGCGATCGCTTCCTGAGAATTTAGCTCTACTTTCTGACGGAGTTGATTGGTTTGGGCATTTACCTCATTTAATTGAGCTTTAACACTATTCATCTCATTATCTAGATTTCCAATAGTCGCAACGGCTGACCTTGTCTCCTCTGATAAATCTGCAATCTGATGCTTCTGCTTAAATATACGTAGCGCTACTTCTGCATTATTAACAGCAGCTTGGGTTTTAGGAAGCTGCTTGGCCATAAATTGACGAGCTGCTGCTGCCTCAGAGCGATTTGTCAGAATATCATTTTCTAAATAAAAATTCATTATTGTGTTGACCACTGCCGCTGCTTCTTCGGGGTCAGAACTGCTATAGCTAATTAGCAATACATCTGTCCCACCAATAATTTTTAGATTCAGGGCTTTTTTTAGAGCTTGTACCTCTAGAGGTATACCTTCGTTGTCTTTGAGTTGTAATTTATCTATTGTCCGCTGCAATAACTTGGGGGAAGTAATAACTTCTATCTGACTGCTTATAGGATTTTGAGTTGCTACCAATGGTTTCAAATCTCCTGAGTCTCCTCCTTCAGAGGAACCAGGCGAAAGATTAGTTCCTGCTACCTTAAAAGAGGGAAGTCTGAATAACAGTTTTCCTTCTGCTTCATAATCTGGCTTCATAAACCTTGTAGATACAGCACTCAGAATCACTGTAGCCACAAATATGCTGACAGCCGGTAACCACCAACGCTTCAATATCAACAAGTAACGATTAAGGTCTAAATCAATAGATTCTCTAGATTCCATAGATTTTTCTGACATAAATCTTCCAAAGTACAGGTCTTAAACAAGAAACTAAAAATTGACTTAGAGCAATCACATAAGCAGTTGCAATTGACAATACTGATATTATTTTACAATATGACAATAGTATAGACTATTTAAGTTAAAAATTTAGTTTCAATTTGGGTACAAATATGCAACAGTGTTCCATACCCCATTATTAAGCAAAAGCGTTAGTAAATTTGGGATTTGAGGTGAGTTAACGGTGTCCTAACTATACTGCATTAGCAAAAATAAACCCTTTAGCAGCAGGATGTTCAATTAAAAACCTTTGCCAGTCATTAGCCATTATTATGAAAATTTATTTCTTGATTATCAAAAGCTTAAATTGTTTCCTCGAATATTATATTGCTCTACCCCTTATCAAATAAACATGTTAACCAAAAATTCCTAAGCCCAAGTAAAAAACGGGCAGTCTAGTCAGGTTGTGATTTTTGACCATAAACATCCACTCATTACTCAGCCCCACTTAACAGTGATTCTGAAATTTAAAGTAGCTACTAACTTTGCAAAATTTTATCATAAGCCTCTAACAGTTTAGGAGCTTGATATTTCCTCTCACGCATCTC
>NZ_JAWJTF010000432.1:0-1162 GCF_048836525.1 Nostoc sp. CALU 546 | reverse complement strand
GGACAGGACGGACAGAAGTAGACAGAATCCTTGTACAGCATAGGACAGAGGCGACAGATTAGCAGACAAACACAACTTCAGTAGACAGAAACTAAAAGCTCTCGGTGAATCACTGAGGGCTTTTTAGCTGCTGGTTATCATGGCGATTTTCTTTTAGTCTTTCCTCTACTGCGTTTTCATTTTTTGACAAAGTTTAGGTAATAGTTGACCCTGACCACCAGCTAGACCCAAATCAGAACCGTCTAGTTTTACCCAAGAAAAATCAAAGGCTATGGGGTCAAATCCGGTGCTTGGATGCATTTCGTAATGTCGCCAACTGTCTAGAGCCGGTTGAGTCAATTCAAGATGATAAACATAACGGGATTGAATTTCATCTCGTAAAGGGGTCATGTCATACTCATAAGTACCTAAAAACTCAACAATCCTCACGGACATTAGACCAGATTCCTCATAAACCTCTCGCAGTACAGCATCATCTGGTGACTCATCTTCATCAATAGTACCTGCTGGTACTTGTACTCCAGCTGCCGGAAAGTCAGTATGTCTAAATACCATCAACTCATCGTCCCTGGTGATATAGGCAATCACTTTTTTCTTTATCGGTTTAGTAGTCATTTTTTCTGATTACATTTTGTTCGCAAAATAACCGATACGAAGAACCGCTCTTGAAACTCTGTCAAAGCTCTAATTTGCTCGTTACTGTAATTCAAGCCTTGCGGTACGACAATCAACTTGTCATCTGCATCATCAATCCTCCTAATAATGGCAATACACTCACCTTCAAACTGGCTTAAAGGCTCAAATACACCCAAGATATAAGCATCTACTTCTTCTCCATCTGGAGCAAGTGTGCCGGGAATGTAGCCGTAATTAATCGGGTAGATATATTGGTATTGCGGATGCCTGCTACCAAGTGGACGGTCAACAATGACAGTTACCTTGGTTGTAAGAAACTCTTTAATGTCTATCTGCATCAGGTTTCAGTTGTAGACAATATAGTTTATGTAGGCGCAGATCAGCGTATTGGAAATTACCATTCTGTGTACCGTCAGATCGGCGATCGCCCTCTGACTACTAGCTAGTTTTTGCCCCAAGTTTTTGCTCATTCTCCACTACCGGGAAGTATCGCCGAGCATTAAGGGGCTTCTTCCACCCAGTCAAC
>NZ_JAWJTF010000410.1:0-1466 GCF_048836525.1 Nostoc sp. CALU 546 | reverse complement strand
ATTTGGCTAGAGCTAGAACAGGTATTCGCTCGACCCAAATTTAATCGGTACACCACGCCAGAAGAACGAAACGATTTCCTGGTGGATTTGTCCGAAACTGTACAGTTCATCAAGGTGACTGAACAGATTAATGAATGTCGAGATCCAAAAGATAACAAATATCTAGAATTAGCAGTCAGTGGAAAAGCAGAATGTATTGTGACTGGAGATGATGATCTGCTAGTGCTAAACCCCTGGAGAGGCATTGAGATTCTGACTGTTCAAGAATTTTTAGCAAAGAACTAGCGAAAATAGCAGCGATGAGCAGCATAATTAATGGCAGTAAGCTCAAAGCAAAGCTTAAAAATATTAGGCAGAATCAATGTTAATTGGTATTTTAAATAGAAAAGGTGGGTGTGGAAAATCGACAACAGCAGTTCATCTTGCTCACTGGTTAGCGCAGAGAAAGCATAGTGTGATGGTTATTGACTCAGATGGACAAACAAGTTCCAGTCAGTGGCTAACAAAACTTAACTTACCATCTTTAGTTATCAATGATCCTGATGATCTCTTTGACCAAATTGCGCTGTATTCAGGACAGTATGAAGCAGTTATAGTAGATTCTCCAGCCGTGCTTGGTGAAACTGCTAAAGCCGTATTGCTGAGTGTTGATTTGGCCTTAGTACCTGTGCAGCCATCAAATCTCGATCTACTAGCAACTAAAGATATTGTCCGTCTGGTCAACCAAGCTCAGAAAATCCGCAAAGGCCCTCCAAAAGCTGCGATGTTTTTAAGTCGGGCTTCCAAGGGAACTGTATTATTGAGGGAAGCCCAAGAGGTCTTATCCCAAACCGAAGGGCTGACTTTGCTGAAGCAAGTGATTTATCAGCGACAGGTTATTGCTGATGCACCAGGACAATCTGCTACCGTTTTTAATATGTCTGGTGATGCGGCATCTCTTGCTGCAAGAGATTATGAGCAGCTTTTTGAAGAGGCTTTGATTTATGGCAAGGCGTAATAGCTTGAAAGATGATTGGAAATTTGATGCTGACTTGTCCAATGTTCATGAAATATCTATCGATTCAATTACTCTTCCATCAAACCAACCTCGCCGCTATTTTGATCCTCAAAAGCTTCAACAATTGAAGGAGTCAATTTGCACACATGGAATTTTAGAACCGTTATTAGTTCGTCCTTTAGAAAAAATTGGTCAGTATGAATTAGTCGCAGGAGAGCGACGTTATCGGGCTGCAAAAGAAGCTGGTTTGCCTTTAGTTCCTGTAACTGTAAGAGAACTAACTGATGCTGAGGCAGTTCAGCTTGCACTTGTTGAGAACCTACAACGTGAGGATTTGAATCCTGTAGAGGAAACAGAAGGAATTCTTCAGCTATTAAGTCTCAAACTTCAAATTGATGTGGCAGAGGTTACTTCTCTTCTTTACCGGATGCGGAATGAAGTGGTTGGCAATACTAATCAAAACGTTTTG
>NZ_JAWJTF010000139.1:0-20600 GCF_048836525.1 Nostoc sp. CALU 546 | reverse complement strand
ATATGTGCAACTTCACATTAAATTGGTATAAGAAACAAATCAACCCTTTACATGGGATGCTAGTTGATGATTAGTGAGTTTTACCAATGTCTCTTGTTTCTGCCATCACTGTTACTGTTCCTGCCACAACTGCGAATTTGGGGCCTGGTTTTGATTGCATCGGTGCAGCATTAAAGCTGTACAACGAGTTCAAGTTCACTCGCCTAGAAGAGGGCGGGTTAACTATTCATGTCACGGGTTCGGAAGCTGAACGAGTCCAAACTGATGAGAGTAATCTCCTTTACCAAGCCTTTGTCAAGTTCTATCAGCATATAGAGCAGACGCCGCCAACTGTGAAAATAGAGATTAAATTAGGTGTGCCGTTGGCGAGGGGTTTGGGTAGTTCGGCGACAGCAATTGTTGGTGGGTTAGTTGCTGCGAATCAACTGGAGGGTGCGCCGATGAGTCAGTCGCAGGTGATGGAGTTAGCGATCGCAATGGAAGGACATCCTGATAATGTAGTTCCAGCTTTGTTGGGAGGATGTCGTCTCGCTGCTACCAGTGGTACAGCTTGGGAAATTTGTGATGTTCCTTGGCATAAAGATGTTGTACCAGTTGTGGCTATTCCTAATTTTGAACTTTCTACTTCAGAGGCGCGGGGTGTTCTCCCCACTGAGGTAAGTCGTGCCGACGCGATTTTTAATACAGCACATTTGGGGTTATTGTTGCGCGGCTTGGAAACTGGTAACGGACAATGGTTAAAAACGGCTTTGCAAGATAGATTGCATCAGCCCTATCGCAAAGCTTTGATTCCTGGTTATGATGCTCTCAACATCGCAGCTGTTAGTGCTGGTGCTTATGGTATGGTAATTAGTGGTGCGGGGCCGACACTGTTAGCTTTGGCAGATAAATTACACTCGGAGGCTGTGGAGGCGGCGATGTTAGCTGCTTGGCAAGAAGAAGGAATTACAGCCGAGGTGCGATCGCTTTCTCTCGATACCCAAGGTGCAAAAAGCTTTTAACAAATCAGATAACTATTTTACTCAGCACTTAAAACTCGATTTATGGAGCAAATTCAGGCTGAAATGGCAGCGCTTAAATCTCAAATTCAGATTCTCCTAGAAGAACGCGCTGAACTCACTATTAATAATGTCATCTCTGGCGAGAATGAATCACCCCAGGCAATGGTGGAGGCGTATCGCCGTCAAGCCAGAGAAAATGCCCAATTATCAATTGAACTCCAGGGCATAGATGCAGCGATCGCCGCTTTGGAAGGGCAGATAAAACAAAAACAAGGTAAGCTAGTGCGATCGCAAGGTGAATCAAAACAACTTCTCATCCAGCAGCAGTTAGAGGAAGCGAAAGAAGTAGCACAGGTTCATGCTCAACGCATTAATCAACTAGCAGGTGAACTGGCGGCAGAAGTCCGTTTTCTTAAAGCTTGTGCCAATCAACTCAGTCCAATGTATTGGCAGATTTATTACAAACCCTTCATCACTGGATTCAAAACAATCTCTGTTCCTTACGTCCGCTCTGATGGGGAAGTTTGGACAATTGTCAACAGGATCGTTTAATGCTTTAGATTCAGGAGGGAGGAGGTCGAACGCAAGAGTGTGTCGTAGACAACACCACCCTCTCCCCGCAAGCGAGGTCGGTGAGAGGCTTTAGCTTGGGGTTGTAATTTGGGGTCATTTGCGATCTTGGTGGTTAGCTAATTAATATTTCATGTATAGCCGTAGCCACATAGGTTAGGACATTTTGAAAACCCCAAGGCTAGGAATAGTAATACTTTTACCTCCTGCCTCCTGCCTCCTGCCTCCTGCCTTCTGCCTCCTGCCTCCTGCCTCCTGCCTTCTGCCTCCTGCCTCCTGCCTCCTGCTATATTATCCCCAGCGATCGCACTCTCCCAACTCCTCAAACTCTGGCATAATCAGACATGGTTGCACCTTCAAAACTGATGTAAATCCTGCAAGGTAATTAAAAGGTTTACGCCGAATGGATATTTTAATAGAATAATCTCATTAAAAGATTCGCAGAAATATAAATGGACTGGATTACACTACTGCGATCGCTACAGTCTGATTTTATTAAAAGGTTAACATCTGGTTCTCTGCTTCATTGTGAAACCGAAGGTCAATATAGTGAATTAACTATCATCTCTGGAGAAAGGTTAAGGGCATTACGGGAATTTTGCTGGCTGATGGCTGAGAAATATAAGCGTGTTTTACCAGTCCGTGATGTTTTTATTAGTTATCTCAAAGGTAAGTTGGGTGAGGAAGTTGTCAAAGAACGTTTAGCTGATTTTATTACCGAAGTCGATTATGAAAAGCGATTCGGCGGCGATGGCAATATAGATTTTACCTTGACTTCTGACCCATCTATTGGTATTGAGGTTAAATCTCGTCATGGTCGAATTGACAGAGTAAGATGGTCAATTAGTTCTGAAGAAGTCGAAAAAAATGCAGTTGTAGTTTGCATTTTGATTCAAGAGGATGTGAGTGAAGCACAATCTGAGTATCACCTTTTTTTGGCTGGCTTTCTCCCAACCCGGATGATTAAGTTGAAAACTGGTAAAATTTCCTTTGGAATAGAGCAATTACTATATGGTGGTGGTTTATGGTGCTATTTAGAACAGTTACAATCTTCTATAAATAATTCTTCTAGGCAACAACCACCAATTTATAAATATCTTCCGAAACAGGAAATTCTATCTAAGCCAACTAATAATCATTTAATAAAATCTTCTTTCCAACCTGAATATCGTGATGAAGATTTAAATATACTTTATGCAAAATTAGGTGATGAATGTTTTGAAAAAGGAGAATATACAAACGCAATTACCAACTATAATCAAGCTTTAAAAGCCAATTATACTGATTTAGATTTATATTACAAAAGAGGTTTGTCTCACTATCAAATAGGAGATTATGAAGCTGCGATTGCAGATTATTCTCAGGCAATCCAGATAAATATTCATGATGCAAAATCTTACAATAAACGAGGTTTAGCCCTATATCAACTGGGTCGATTAGAAGAAGCCATTAATGATTATACCCAAGCTATTAGAATTAATCCTAATGTTGCCGTAGCCTATAAAAACCGGGCTGAAGCTCGTTCTCATGTAGGAGATAATCAAGGAGCAATTGAGGATTATACCCAAGCCATTAAAATTAACCCCCATTATGCTGATGCTTATAAAAACCGTGGAATTGCTCGTTATTTATTAGGATATCAACCGGGATTTCCCCAAGCAATCAAGATTAATCCTCAAGATGCCATAGCTTATAAAAAACGTGGTAATGCTCGTTCAGATTTAGGAGATTTTGAGGGAGCAATTGAAGATTATACTCAAGCAATTCAGATGAATCCTAATTATGCCGATGCTTTTTATAACCGTGGTAATGCTCGTTCAGATTTAGGAGATTTTGAGGGAGCAATTGAAGATTATACTCAAGCTATACAGATTCATTCAAATTATGCTGATGCTTATTACAATCGTGGCAATATTCGTTTAGAAATCGCAGATAAACAGGGAGCAATTGCAGACTTTCAAAAAGCGGCAGATATATATCGTAAAGAAGGTAAGTTAGAAGCACTCAAAGATACACGAGAAAGAATCGTAGATTTAGAAATAGAAGAATCATTAGATATTTTAAACTTCTAGACAATTGGCTAAGAGGATGTTTTAAAAGTCTTTTTGTTGGTATTAAAAGTTTTATATCCCTCTAAATCTCCCGATAAATTGGGAGACTTTGATTCCAGTTCCCACTTTTTTAAGCTACCGTGTATACAACAAGTCTGAAATAGCTGATTAAGCAGGGTTTTACCCCACCCTAACCCTCCTCTTGCAAAGGGGCTACCGTGTATACACAAGTCAGATGTAAAGTAGGTGCAGAGGATTTTTGAAAAGCAAAAACTATGAATAATCCCATCTTAATTCATGCTTCGACGACACCAGGAACGGCATTTGGAGACCCAAGGTTGATAAAAAGGGGGCAGCATTATATGAGGCGATTCGTCAGTACCAATCGATAAATATCCGGCAAATCAGTCGAAATTGGGCAGAACAGATGGGTTATTATCGGTTTTTGGAGAATGAAAACGTAACACTATCAGAATTAGTACGTAGCCTTTCGGATGATTGCCAGCTTCAGGTGGGACAACGGCACGTATTGGCAATCAGCGATAGTAGCGAAATTAACTTACAGTCTCATGCAGGTAGGCTGTCACCCTCAGGATTAGGAGTAGTAGGAAATAACACAGATGTAGGGTTTTATATCCATCCAACATTGGTATTGGATAGTGAGAGTGGATTTCCACTAGGATTAAGCACTGTAAAACTGTGGAGCCGAGCCACAAACCATGCAGACAAACATCAACGAGATTATAAAAATTTACCAATTGAGGAGAAAGAATCTTACAAATGGTTAGCATCGGCATTCAGTAGTAAGCGATGCTTTGAAGTGGGTGGAGCAAAAATGGTAACTCATATTGGCGACCGCGAATCGGATCTATTTGAGGAATTTGCCACCATACCCAACAAAAATAATCATTTGCTGATTCGAGCTTGTCAAGACCGTAGATTGTTAGGACAGTCTCAATCACTATTCAACTATTTGAGTCAACAGCCCTGTGAAGGTTCTTATATAATTAACGTTCCCGCAGACCCACGTCGAAAGCGAATGCCAAGAGAAGCTTTGCTTATTGTTCGTTGTGGACGAGTTGAGATTCAACGCCCCGATAAATTAAGCGTTTTTGGCTATCCTCCTAGCGTCACTCTTTTTGCTGTTGAAGCTCTAGAAGTCCAACCACCCGCAGGACAAGAACCGATTCATTGGCGGTTGCTGACCACTCACGTTGTTGTCTGCTTGGAACAAGCACTGCGAGTGATTCAGTGGTACGGATGGCGATGGAAAATTGAACAACTTTTTGCCACTCTCAAAAAAGCTGGATTGAATATAGAAGCGACTCAGTTAGAGTCTAGTATTGCAATCCAACGCCTAACAATTCTTGCTTTGTCCGTAGCCGTGCGAACCTTACAAATGGTTGAAGGACGCGATAATACTCAACTTTCTGCCCAGCTTACCTTTTGTCTTGAACAGCAGCAATGCTTATCTGGGATTCAATCTTCTGTTGAAGGCGATACTAAAAAACTGCAAAATCCTTATCCACGTGGTTGTTTGCCCTGGGCTACTTGGATCATTGCTCGACTTGGTGGATGGTCTGGTTATACTTCTGGTAGACCTCCTGGAATGCCTACTCTTGTTCATGGTTTAAGACAATTTGAATCTATCTTTCTTGGCTGGAAACTCGCTCTGGGTGGACTTGTGTATACACGGTAGCCTTTACAAGGGGAGGGTTAGGGTGGGGTAAACCCTTGGTTAATCAGCTATTTGATACTTGTGTATACACCGTAGCCTTTTTAAGGGGGGTTAGGGGGGATCTAAACGTGTCTAAAATCACACCAAAATACTTTTAAAACAACCTCTAAGAGGAGTTAGGGTGTTATTAGTAATCCGTATACCAATCTGTACAGAATATTTAGGAGAAAAATATCCTGGCGGTATTGGTAATAAAAATTCCAAATTGCTCAAAAGTTTCTGTATTAGATTTTTTTTTGGTAAGCACAACATTCGCTCCGGTACTAAAGTTTCAAACTGGATGCCATCCACTTCAACGGCATTAATTTTATTTGATCCACTTGATGTCATATTGGCTGCTTTCTCAAGGACATCTTCATGCGCCATCAATACTCTAGGCGCATAGTTTAATGTCATTATCCTGAAAAAGAATAATAATTTCAGAAAATTTTTTATTCTCCGGAACTTCCCAATACCTCTAACAAACTCTTCAACATCAAATAAGCAGAAGTCCCTCCTGGATCTTGATGTCCAATACTCCGTTCCCCCAGGTAGCTAGCCCGTCCTTTTTTCGCCTGCATCGGTATAGTTTGTTGCAACCCCCTTTGGGCTGCTGCTACAGCTTTTTGCATAGCTTCCAGCGTTCCCTGACTTTCTTCTACAGCTTGCCCACAAGCAGCTACAGCCGGAGATAGCACATCCACCATTGTTTTATCTCCTAGTTGCGCTTTTCCACGTTGCACCACGCCGTCTAAGCCTGCTTGGAGTATCCCTAAAACATCTTGTTCTGTTAATTTTTGCTTACCAACTACTGCTGTACTTGCTCGTAAAAACCAGCTGCCATAAAGAGGGCCACTGGCACCGCCAATAGAAGAAATCAAGGTCATACTCACGGCTTTGAAAATGCTGCTGATGTCTTTGTCTGTAAGAGTTGGTAACTGAGCGCTTACTTTTTTGAAGCCTCGATCCATATTGATTCCGTGGTCAGCATCTCCGATCGCAGCATCTAATTCTGTCAAATAGGCTTTATTCTGCTCTATCTCTGTTGCAAATGCCTGCAACCATTGTAATATCTGCGCTTGACTCACCATATTAAAATAATTCGTAATTTAAAGACGGTTTCAGACTGTTATTTAAGGAAAAATCACCTATCGATAAGAATCTGCTAAACTTCACGATTCTTAACCATGCTAGCTTCCTCGTGTAGCTGACAGAAGTCCCACAATCCAATAGGCTGATCTTAAAGTGGTAATTTTTTACCAAGCTCATCTGCACAAAAAAGTAGATGACTATGTGCAACATGTTGCCTATTTTCTCTCATCACTTAGTCGTTAATAACTACATATACAGAAAATGCCCCTGAAAATCGTCCAGAACTTTGATGGCAGTTTCACTCTTGAAGCACAAGCTCAAGAAACTCTATTCAATTTATTGACAAGCGCTGCTTTCTTAAACCAAATTTCTCAACAGTTGGGGTGTGAGCAAGTTAAATTTACAGAACTAATTTTCCAACCAGTTCCTTACAGCCTAACTACCACTAAAGGAATGCCAGCAGAATTTGAAAAGTATCATGAATCTGATGAATATGCCATCATCAACGTACCACCAAATTTCATGTTTAATGCTAAGATTTTTAAACCCAGTCGCCTTTGTGCAATTTACCAGAAATTGGGTAATGGTTAATTTTCAAGATAAATTTAATTCCAGAATTCAGCACCCAGAAGTCAGAATTTAAAAAGAATGCAGCATGGATAGCACATTTATGGATCAAATTTTATCCTAATTATTTAACTATTCTGAATTCTGACTACTGAATTCTTACAATTTAAGCAATTTTCACTTTTGAAGGCAAATAGCAAGTTTGATATTTGATCTATGGCTACTGAAACAAATCTTTCTTCTTTGGCAACCCTAGAATACATTTCTTATATTGACGCTCAGGGTCAATTGCCCGAACAATTTCAGGGTAAAATCGGGATATATGCGATTTTTGACCAAGAAAAAGTACTCCAATTTGTAGGATACTCTCGTGATGTTTACCTTAGCCTCAAACAACATTTAGTCCGTCAGCCACAGCAATGCTATTGGGTTAAAGTTCAAACTATTGAACGCCCTAGTCGCACAATTTTAGAAAATACTGAAAATGCTTGGATTGCTGAAAATGGCAGTGTGCCTTGGGGAAATGGAGATAACAAGGAAAAATGGACTAATCCCATTGATGTCAAAGTGGTAATGACACCTGAAGAACAGGCAAATTATCAAAATCCAGCTAATGATGAATTAGCAACAAGAAAAATTATTAAAAATGTGGCGCGGAGAGTAGAAGCAGAAATTTCAAAGCAATTACTTGAAATGCGAGGTTTGCAAATGGAAATTCGCTTCAATCCTAAATTGAAAGAAGAAGGTTTACTAGATTTGAAATGAAGGTAGTTTTGGGGAAAACTATCTTATGAATATCACTTGTAATCTCCCATGACAATACAGCTGCTAAACGATCGCTATCAAGTTATCCGTACACTGGGTGCTGGTGGGTTTGGTGAAACCTATCTAGCAGAAGATACGTATATGCCTTCAAAGCGTCCTTGTGTGGTTAAACAGTTAAGACCGATTCACAACAATCCCCAAATTTATCAGTTAGTGCAAGAGAGGTTTCAACGCGAAGCAGCGATTCTTGAAGAACTTGGTGGTGCAAATGACCAAATTCCGGCATTGTATGCCTACTTCTCCTCTGGTGGACAATTTTATTTAGTTCAGGAATGGGTTGAGGGCGATACTCTAACTGGAAAAGTCCAAAAGCAGGGGCTATTTAGTGAAGGTGCTGTCCAGGAATTATTCATGAATTTATTACCTGTCCTGGATTACGTCCACTCTCGACATATCGTTCACCGCGATATTAAACCGGATAACATCATTGTGCGTAATCAAGATGGTAAATCGGTGCTAATTGATTTTGGTGCTGTGCGGGAATCAATGGGAACAGTAGTAAATTCTCAAGGCAATCCTACCAGTTCGATTGTGATTGGTACACCTGGTTATATGCCGAGTGAACAAGCCGCAGGTAGACCAGTTTTTTCTAGTGATTTATACAGTTTAGGAATGACGGTAATTTATTTGCTGACTGGTAAACAGGCGCAGCAACTAGAAACCGATTCCCAAACGGGTGAAATTGTTTGGCGACAGTATGCTGGTCATATTAGCCCAATTATGGCAGGAGTGATTGATAAAGCGATCGCTTATCATCCGCGCGATCGCTATCCTACAGCCAGAGCAATGCTGGATGCTATGCTTTGCATAGCAAATCCAATTCCACCGACGCAACCCCTCTTGACTCAACCAACTGTAGTCTCTGCACCGCCACCTCAGACAGTACCAATCAAACCACAGCCTAGCCCTCAAAGTGGTAATAGTCAGAATAATATCCTCATGGGCAGTTTGATTGCAGGTGGGTTAATTGGTGCATCTGTGATTATTAGTCAAGTGTTACCAAAATCTTCTCAACCCATAACAGACAAAACGGTATTACCTACAGAAACACCGTCAAATGTCACCACCCCAGTGATAGAAACTCCCAAAATTACACCAACGCCCTCATCTGTTCCAATTCAATCTATACCTTCCTCAACGACATCAGTACCACCAGTAGATACCACCGCTGTCAATAATTATTTATGGCTTTCCCAAAGACAGGTAACTGATGCAGATTTGGATGGTAAAAACGGTTTGGAACTTGATATAATGCGAAATTCAGTTTTTGCCAGTCACGGCCGCCGCTTTGATACTCCGGAATTACAAGATTACTTTAATAACCAAGCCTGGTATCGTCCTATATATTTACCAAAAGCATTTCCACTTAGATTGCTGTCAAAATTAGAGCAACAGAATGTAGACTATATCAGCAAATATCAAGACCGTTATGGCTTGAGACATTTTAAAAAATAAGTTTTTCGCAATGGGGCAGTGGGGGATTTCAGCACTGGGAACTCAAAACTTATAACTATTTTGCCCCATGCCCTTGCGTAAGTCCTAATTTTAGTTTGGACTTATCAAAAAAAATTTTGCTACTTATTTAGATAATATCCAGGTTAGGTTATGTAGTATATCAGACAAATTTATAGACATTAAATACCCTAAAATCGAAAGATATTAGGGGCTAATCCTAGCGAAATGTATATGGGGTGAGAAAAAAACTATATTTGTCTGCCGTAAAGTACATCTCCAGATACTAGGCAGTTTCAGAACCAGGAATTTATATTCAATATATAAGATAGCTATCTTTGAGATTAGCAATCCATAAGTTAAAGAAATGCCATTTTTATATTTTCTTTGTTATTTTGTATTTAACGGGACAGTTATTCATGATTTGGTGGGTTTAAATAACAATTAGTTAAACCATTTCTCTCCAGAGATGCATGTAAAATTTTTGCATTGTGCTTGTCTTCGTTATCTCCACAATGCAAAATGACTAGACACATTACATGGCAATATTCCCAATCGGCAAATAGTTCATCTACACAAGGAAAACCTTGCCTAAAGCTATGCTTAAAACAAATAATCAGCGTATTTTTCTGCCTGTTTTTATTAAACCTTTAGAAGAAAAGAATCAAATAGGTAGTAAAAAGCAATTTGTTCAACCTAAATTAGATTTACTGCAACCATTACGTCAATGGCTGGACAAAATTGAGATTCAGAATCAGAAATTAGCCAAATTTATTGCTAAACTGATCCCCGCTCAGTGTCCATTCGAGCGTGATATTATGCTTTTTGGCCGCAAAGTAGCGCACATTCCGCCAATGTGCAAACTCAATCCGCTTTATAACGAACTTGTCTACTTGCGTTTTCGCGCTTTGTGTTATCTAGTAGATCAATGTGGAGAGGATATTCAATCCTACTGCTGAACATCACTAGAGAAAACACCATCTATATGGAAATTAAAATTGAGCGTCAACCCAGAGAAGAACATCTCAATGAATTAGGTGTATTTAAATGGGAAGTTTGGAAAAAGGAAGTCTCAAAATTTCCTTGGACTTATGATTCTCAAGAAACTTGTTACTTTTTGGAAGGAGACGTAATTGTTACTCCTGATGGTGGACAGCCAGTGCAAATGGGTAAAGGCGATTTAGTGATTTTTCCCGCTGGTATGTCCTGCACATGGGAAATTACCAAGGACGTAAAGAAGCATTATTACTTTGATTAGTCAAGATTCAAAATTGATCCCCTTTGTTTTCTTGATGATCCAGAAAACCAACATCTCATCACTCAATTTTGATTTGTATTATAGGGAAGTTCGCGGCGAGTATCGTAGGATAAAGTGGCAGAGTCCGTAAATTGCTTATATCCATATAGGAATCCGCTTTGATTTCTGAACGAATTTGCTTAGACGTTTTTTCAGAAATCAAATATTAGTCCTATATCTGTCGAAACTCGTTGCGATTCCATTCC
Organism: Nostoc sp. CALU 546; assembly: GCF_048836525.1. Classification (NCBI taxonomy): domain Bacteria; kingdom Bacillati; phylum Cyanobacteriota; class Cyanophyceae; order Nostocales; family Nostocaceae; genus Nostoc; species Nostoc sp. CALU 546. The sequence goes on along the minus strand of NZ_JAWJTF010000139.1, from coordinate 9,822 downwards.
CTAAACAATATTCATGAAAAACTCCACGCCACTTGTGGTATGGAGTTTCCCACCGCTTTCAATAAAAAATAGATAGTCTCATTTTCTCCAAATTTGACAGTAGATAATGATCCCCGGCTTCCCAAAGAAGTTGGGGATATTGGATATTTGACCTCTTGCAAAAACATATTTTTGCAAGAGAGGGAAAGGGGTAAAGGTTAAAGGGAAAGGATTTTGAGTTTCTTTACCCTTTTCCCCTTCCCCTTTACCCCGACTTTTGCAAGAAGTCTATTGTGCGATCGCTACCACAGGGAATCTTGGGAGTTCATAATCGTATTAGTGGGAGTTTATATGCTCTTTAGCAGAAAAAGGTTTGATCCCACGGCAATTTTATAGAGGAAAATCATTAACGATGTTACTGCATTTAAGTACTTGGCAAGAAGTTGAAGCTTATTTACAGCAGTCCAAGGGGATTATTTTCCCTATTGGTTCCACAGAACAACATGGGCCAACGGGGTTAATTGGCACTGATGCGATTTGTGCAGAAGCGATCGCAACTGGTGTTGGTGATGCAACCCAAGCGATCGTTGGCCCTACAATCAATGTGGGTATGGCACTGCATCATACTGCTTTTCCAGGCACAATCAGTCTGCGTCCCAGTACTTTGATTCAAGTAGTGCGAGATTATGTAACTTGTTTAGCCAAAGCTGGTTTTAGCAAGTTCTACTTTATTAACGGACACGGCGGGAACATCGCTACTCTCAAAGCGGCTTTTTCAGAAACTTACGCTCATTTAGAAGATTTGCAGATTCCCAATGCTCAACAGGTGCAATGTCAAGTTGCAAACTGGTTTATGTGCGGTTCTGTATATAAGCTAGCTAAAGAATTATATGGGGATCAAGAAGGTTCTCATGCAACTCCAAGTGAAGTAGCTCTCACCCAGTACGTTTATCCAGAGGCGATTAAGCAAGCACCTCTTTCACCAGAAGTTGCAAGTGGACATAGGATTTATAGCGCAGCTGACTTTCGAGTGCATTATCCAGATGGACGCATGGGATCAAATCCGGCTTTAGCAACGCCAGAACACGGTAAGCAATTTTATGATTTGGCGGTGAAAGAACTTAGCAAGGGGTATTTGGAATTTGTGAACGCAGATTGACACTTTCCTAACTCCAGCCACGGAGATTCTTAATTCAACGAGTCCACTTAGACGAAACCCCTTGCGGTATGTCACCCAGAGGTGGTTCTCTCCTCAAGCGTTAACTTTCGGAGTGTTTTCAGGGTCTTTTTTATAAAAAGAATTATCAAAACTGTGAGCAGTGAGTAAACTAACTACTGGTGGTTATCTCAAGAGTTTACATTCATTGTGTTTTCACCGGCTAAAAATCTCAGATTTTAGTTTTTGTCTCAATTCAATATAAAATCTAAAACTTAAAATCCAAAATCAACATGGCAGACCTAACTCCTAATTCTAGTTTTAGTTTGACACTGCGCTTGCAGATTCCTAATCGTGTAGGGATGCTGGCGTCAGTAACCCAGGCGATCGCAACCACTGGCGGTAATCTCGGTCAAATTGATTTAATTGAGCAAACCCGCAAAGAGTCCACCCGCGATTTGACTGTGGATGCTGCTAGTACCGAACACGCTGAAACCATTGTGCAAGCAGTCAAAGCATTGCCAGATATCAAGTTACTCAGTGTCTACGATCGCACCTTTAATTTGCATCGTGGTGGCAAAATTAGCATTACCAGCAGAATTCCTCTCAAGAGTGTTTCCGATCTAGCAATGGCTTACACACCCGGAGTTGGTCGAATTTGCACAGCGATCGCTCAAGACCCAGAGGAAGTTTACAATTTAACCATCAAACAAAACACTGTTGCTATTGTTACCGATGGTAGTGCCGTTTTGGGTTTAGGAAATCTCGGCCCAGCAGCGGCTCTCCCAGTTATGGAAGGCAAAGCAATGCTGTTCAAAGAATTTGCCGGACTGGATGCTTTTCCCATCTGCCTTGCTACCCAAGACACAGAAGAAATTATCCAGGCAGTTAAGAATATTGCTCCAGTATTTGGGGGCGTGAATTTAGAAGATATCGCTGCACCTCGCTGCTTTGAAATTGAAAAAAGATTGCGCCAAGAGTTAGATATCCCCGTTTTTCATGATGATCAGCATGGTACAGCGATTGTCACCTTGGCAGCGTTGTTCAATTCTCTCAAGCTAGTAAATAAGGCAATGGGGGAAATCCGCATCGTGATTAACGGTGCTGGGGCGGCTGGAGTGGCGATCGCTCGGTTACTGAGGAAAGCTGGGGCAGAAAAAATCTGGATGTGCGATTCTAAAGGGATTATCTCTACTAGTCGCACCGATTTGACAGAAGAAAAACTCGAATTTGCAGTGAAAGCTCAGGGTACATTAGCGGGTGCAATGCAAGGCGCAGATGTATTTATTGGTGTCAGTGTACCGGGAGTTTTGACACCAGAAATGGTACATTCGATGGCGAAAGACGCAATTGTGTTTGCAATGGCAAATCCCATTCCAGAGATTCAGCCAGAATTAATCAGTCAAGATGTTGCTGTCATCGCGACCGGTCGCAGTGACTACCCGAATCAAATCAATAACGTGTTAGCTTTTCCTGGGGTATTCCGTGGTGCTTTAGATTGTCGGGCCCAGACAATTACCATCAAAATGTACCTAGAAGCTGCAAGTGCGATCGCCTCCTTAGTCAAGCCTTCAGATTTGAATCGAGAACATATTATTCCGTCAGTCTTTGATGAACGTGTCGTCACTGCTGTTGCTGCTGCTGTGCAACGTGCAGCGCGTGAAGAAGGTATCGCTCGGAATTAATTAGAATAACGACTCTTATGGGATGGGTATCTTGGTAATGAAACCCAAGCCTTCGATATACCCCCCTTAATCTCCCCAATGCATCCTACGGTGTACACACAAGTCGAATTACCCCCCTTAATCCCCCCTTGCTAAGGGGGGAAACAAGAAAATCTAGTTCCCTCCCCAATGCATCGGGGAGGGTTAGGGTGGGGTAAAACTCTTAACGTCTGGTTTTTTCTTGGCAACTTGAGATGAAATCGAAGCCTTGACATTCTGTAGCTTCCAGCAATTGCCTAACCCGATCACCAGGCTGACAACTCATCAAAGTTCCCCCAATCACAGCCAATGTCACAGCAGTGGCTAGCGCCAGCACTGTAGCTCGTTTTCTAGGTTTGATTGTAGTGACTAAAGTATCTATCTCGGTGGCAGTACCAAGAACCTGAATTCGCTGAAGTGTTTTTAAAGCAAAAGACGCATTGGCATAGCGACGTTTCCGGTTACGTTCTACCATTCTCATCAACCATAACCGAAAACGTGGACTGATTTGAGGAACTAATTTCTGAAAATTAAATCGATAGTTATCATCAATTAATTTCCCAATTTCAGCAGAACGAGTATTAGTAAGTAAGCAAATTAGCGTTGCTCCTAAACTATATAAATCTGATGCTTCCGTAAGAGGATGACCAAATTGTTCCTCTGGTGGCATAAAACCTGGAGTTCCGGCTACAAAGCTGCTCAGAGCTATTTTTGCACCCTGTATCCTAGCTAAACCAAAATCAACCAGATAAGCATTTAGTTTTTCATCAACCAAAATATTCTCTGGCTTAATATCCCGATGAATAATTGAGGGAACTTGCTTTTGCAGGTAAACCAAAATTTCTAAGATTGACAAACCAATTTGCTTAATTTCTTCAGGATGAAAGCTACGTCTTATACCCAATGATGGGGCATTCTTATATTCCTGTACCATATAAAAAGCCCCTGGTATTTCAAAGGAATCTACATAGCGAGGAATGCGGGAATGATTCAGTTGTTGCAAGATTTCAATTTCGCGTTCATAGGCTTTTATGCCTGACAAATCCGCACTTGCATGAGCAAAACAAAACTCTTTAATCACCACCTGTTCATTAGAGTTGAGGACATTAGCTAAATAAGTAATGCGTCCCCCTTCTCGATTGCGTCCTAGTTCGCTGATGACTTGATAGCCTTGTTGGGAAAAATCTGGATGATGACTTAAAGAAATTATTCCTTTATGTTCATTACGCACATCAAGCTCCATTACATTCACCAGATGAGTTTGATTTTTTCAAAGTGCAATAAAAAATAAGAGTGACTCACCCAGATTGTTAGCCGAATTTTTACCTTGCACGCGCCCAGGTGCATAGGTACAAAGTTATTCTTGATGACGGACACTTTGCTCAATGTCATACGCAAGTGTTGTTAATGGACAGTTTGCCCTCGTCTTGAGTCTAGACATGAAATTATAGCGGTTCTCGAATGGAAGCAATACACTTTTGACCTCACTTCCATTCCTCTCTCCTAAAAGGCTACGGTGTACACACAAGTCCTTTTCACCCCCTCTAACTCTCCCTTGCAAAGGGGGAGAACCGGATATTTCCCCCCTTTGCAAGGGGGGATTAAGGGGGGTAAATCAATAGTTTGGGCTTCATTACCAAGATGTGTGTACACCGTAGCCTAAAAGGAGAGAGGCTTTAAGTCTTACTCCCCTTGCCTTGCAGGGCTGGGTGTTAGGTCTGTATTTCATGCAATTGAGAAACACTATATTGACTAACTGACTATCAAATTGTGAGTTAGGAGTTAGGAGTAAAACTTCTAATAATTTTTCAGTTTTCACTTTTAACTCCTCACTCTTAACTTCTAATTTATAACTCTTGATATTGTGCAAGCCAGTCGATAATCTGGGCATTGACAACATTTGGAACTTCATCGTGAGGACAATGACCGGCATTGGGAATGGGAACAATTTTGATTTCTTTGCCATTCTCACGCGCCTTTTCGTAAATCTTGGCCCCAGTAATTGGTGTCCAAGGGTCATCGGCACCCCAAATCACTAATATAGGACGTTCTACTTTGGGCAATAGTTCCTCTGGACTTGGGCCAGGAGGTGCTGTGAGAATGGATGCAAAAACTTGTTGCGCTCCTGGGTCGCAAGAGGGAGTATAAAGTAAATCGACTAATTCATCGGTGACGGCTTGGCGATCGCGGTAAACTTGGTAAAGGGTACGGCGAATCTGAGCTTTTTGGCGGATGCGGTTATAGACAAATTTACCTGTAATTGGCGATCGCACAAACCGATTAAAAGTTGCCATCACAATCCGTAGCGGCGGGTTCAATTCGTGAGGACGGTGACTCAACCCACCCGCAGAATTAATTAAAATACCACCAGCAGCAATTTCTGGATGTTCAACCAGTACAATTAAGCTCAACAGTGCGCCAATGGAGTTGCCAATAAATACAGCAGGTTCGTGTATATGTGCTGTGCAGAAATCTTTCAGCAGTTCCACCCAAACTTCCACACTGTAATCAATGGGCGCTTTCTCGGAACCGCCAAAACCTAAAAGGTCTATGGCAAATACCTGGTAGCCAGCATTAGCTAAAACTGGAATATTTTTGCGCCAGTGTCCAATGGAAGCACCAAAGCCGTGAACTAGAACCAAAGGCCGTCCAGTGCCCATGACAGTGTATTGAATTTTGTAGCCCTGCCAATTCCAAAAGAATTTTTCAAAAGCGTCTTGGGTTGCAAGCTGCTGTGTCGTTACAGTCATTATTAAGATTAATAAAGTGTTTCTTTAATATAGTAATGTTCTCTGACCTCATAACTTCTCACTCAGCAATGATTAGATGTTAGTTCCATTCACTCCAAGGGATTAATAAGTCGAGGGATACCAAATACCCCTGTGACTTTTTAGACGAATGGTAGTGTGAGATGAAATACATGAATCAAAGTTACTTTGCTCAAATGAGCAAGTTTGTTCTGGCTGCAACCTCTGTGGCAATATTTTCACCAATAGCTTCTGCATCTGCAACTTTAGGGTTCTCTACCACCGTCGCCCAAATATCTAATAATTCCACAAGTCAACAACTTTTAGCCGATAAAAAAGTAGAAACAAGGAGTCGTACTACTACTATTGAGCGGCAAACTATCACCACAGAAAGCCGCAGTAGTAGTGTTTCTACAAAAGGCAAAAAAACAGGTTTTAGCCTTGCCATTTGGGAACCATCGGGTAACTTGTCAGAGGTGATTGCTCGCATTTCTGTCAAGAGTAAAGGTAGCAAGGGCTATTTAAAAGAGCGCTTTTTGGGCGATTACAAATACAAGATTAAGCAAAAGGCAAAATTTGCTAAGGGGTTAAAAGCTAGCGATCGCATCGTCGTGCGATTGTATGATGTTCAAAACCGCTTTATTGGCTACAGTGAATTTGAGTGTTTGTCGGCAAACACCACAGTTAACCTGGTTTTGTCAGCCAAACCTACAGAATACCAAGTCGTTCGTACTGTTTATGGTGTTGATGCTGACCAAAACGGCACTATTGACGCAGGTACTACCACTTACGACTACTTCACCCAAGTCAGCGACCAACGTGTTAGTTTCCTAAGCAGTTCTCAAACCTTCCAAGGTAGTCAGTTCCAAGTAGAAGGTTTATCAACAATTGCAGAAACCAGCGTTTATCCCCTCTCTTTCACTCAGGGTGAGTATGCTTTAGTGCGTCAGTCGTTCGTGAGCGTCTTTAGTTCCGACTTGGCAGAGGCTTTGCAAGCGACTCCAGGTAGTTTGGTGCAGGTGATTGAAGTCAGCGATAACTCTAGCTACGACATCAGCCAAATGCTGATGAATTATCGCCAAGTTGGGATGTCTCGCGCTCTCCAAGTTGGGTTTTCTGATGTTTCCACAAACTACTGGGCTAAAGATTTTATTGCCGAGTTGGCCTCAATGGAAATTCTCGAAGGTTTTCCTGATGGAACTTTTCGCCCTGATGCACCAGTAACTCGTGCCCAGTTTGCGGCAATGCTACGGAAAGCCTTTACCAAGGGGAAAATTCGTCGAGCGATCGCATTTAAAGATGTCTCAACTCAATATTGGGCTTACAATGCCATCAGCGAAGTTTATCAAATGGGCTTTTTAAACGCTGTTGTTGGCAAAGGTTTCAACCCCAGCCAAAGCCTTTCTCGCCTTGATATTTTGGTAGCATTAGCACAGGGATTAAATTATCAAAGCAGTGGTTCCACGGATACAATCTTATCTGTTTACAGCGATGCAACTACTATTCGTCGTGAATATCGCAGTCTGATTGCTGCACTCACACAACGCGGTATAGTCGTCAACTATCCTAATGTAAAGATGCTAAATGCTGAACGGGTAGCAACCAGGTCTGAAGTATCTGCTTTGCTATACCAGGCTTTATCTAGTACTGGACAGGTAGCAAATATCTCCTCGCAGTACGTCGTTGGGCAACAACAACAAGTTGCAGTTGAGGAACAGACTGAAACTTCAACAGAGGGCAGGAAACCGCGTCGTAATTGCAACCAAGGAATAGGTAATGGTGCTGAGGGATGTGATCCAGGTAATTCCCGCCCTCACGGTGGCAGTAACGATGAAGGTGGACGTACTCCTGGTAATAGGTAATAGCATTTTTTTAAGAGAGGCGATTAATCGTCTCTCTTCTAAGAAAGCTGATACGATTGATAATGAAGATAGGTGTTATCTTCACAAAACTTATGTTTTTAACTTGGTTAGACAGTAACTCTTGGCTACTGGAAATTGGCGGAAAACGAATACTAATTGACCCTTGGCTGGTTGGTTCGTTAATCTTCAGCAATTTGGATTGGTTATTTAAAGGTTCGCGATCGCAAAATCGCCCAATCCCAGATAATATTGATTTGATCCTGCTCTCTCAGGGTTTAGAAGACCATACTCACCCAGCCACCCTCAAGCTGCTAGATCACAACATCAAGGTTGTAGCTTCTCCCAATGCAGCCAAGGTAGTACAGAAGTTAGGTTACACCCAGGTAACTACTCTTGCTCATGGTGAAAGTTTCACTTTAAATAATCAAGTTGAAATCAAGGCTTTCCCTGGTTCGCCCATTGGCCCCACTCTGATAGAAAATAGTTATCTCCTCAAAGAATTGGAAAGTGGTTTAACTGTATACTACGAGCCTCATGGGTATCATTCTTCACAACTTCAGCAATCTGCACCTATCGATGTCGTGATTACACCGTTTATTGACATGACATTGCCTTTGCTTGGGCCGATTATTAAAGGTAAAAATAGTGCTTTGGAAGTAGTGAAATCTTTACAACCTCAAGTAATATTACCTACGGCGGCTGGTGGGGATGTGTCCTTTGAAGGATTGCTGATGAAACTCATCCAGACTACAGGAAGTGCTGAGGAATTTCGTTCGTTACTAGAAAAAAACAATTTTTCTACGCAGGTGCTTGAGCCGAAACCAGGCGATCGCTTTGAACTACCATTAGAAAAACGAGCATTAGCAATCTAAGTTACACCTAGCCCTAGCGATTACAAATCGAGGTTTTCAACCCGCGCAGGCGGGTTTCGTCTGTATAGCCGTGACTTCTAGTCGCCAGGGCTAATTTCATTCCATCGCTGAATTCTTTTGCATATACACTTCCCTAATCGGAAAAGGAATTTGAATTCCGGTTTTCTGATAGCGTTTATGTAACTTCTTAACAAATAGATGTTTCCCAATGCGCTGATCAAAATATTCATTGACGCGCATATAAAGCGTAAAATCTATACTAAAATCATTAAAAGTATGAAATCTGATATATGGTTCAATTCCTTTTAATTCTGGTGCAATTTCTTGCATGACTTCTTTGGCAACCTCTACAGTCACTTTTTCAACCTGTTCCAAATCGCTATCATAACTGACACCTACATCCATTGTTAAAGTAATTTCCTTGGCGGGTAAATGATAGTTGGTGAAAATGGCAGAAGACAACTTAGAATTGGGAACAATTACTATATTATTTGAGATTTCCCTTATTGTTGTATTGCGCCAAGAAATATCTATAATATATCCCTCATGACCAGCATCTAACTTCACATAATCTCCGGTTCTAACTTGCTTAGAAATAATTAAGTAAAAACCAGAAAACAAGTTTGCAAGTGTGTCTTGAAGTGCTAAACCAACTGCTAAACCACCAATCCCTAAAGTTGTGATGATCGGCGTAATTTGAACACCTAGCGTTTGCAATATGATTAATGTTCCCAAAACTAAAACAGTAATCTTAGCAAGGTTAGAAATTAGTGATGTGGGAACCCCTTCCGTTCTGCGAATAAATAAATTAACAAAACCAGCAGTCAATCTTGCTAAAACTAGGGTTACAGAATACAGCAGTGCGATCGTCAGAATTTTTTGCAGTACAATGGCAACATCTGGTTTGAGGGGAGAACTCAGAATTGCCCAAAACAAACCGCCAATGACAAACCAAATAAAAGTCATGCGGTGCAGAGAGTGAAATATAATATTACCCCCCGCAATTCGTTTATTATTAACGAATTTCTCCAGTTTTTTGAAGATAACTTTTTCACCAATTATCCCAGCCAGTAAGCCAGCTAGAATAAATGCTATGGGCGGAATCCATTCGATCATATCAATTTTAAATTTGGAATTTTAGATTTAGAAGAGGAGTATTTTTGCTGTGATTATAGCTAATTTTTACCTTGTTAGTACAAACAATCAACTATCTCTCGGCTTTGAGAAAAAATAATCTGAACGCATTTTATATCTAGCAGATACTTATGAAGTCTAAGAGGTTGTTTGAAAAGTGATTGACTGTGATTTTAATTGCGTTGTTACCCCCCTTAGTCCCCCCTTATAAAGCAGGGTGGTTTCATACAAAGAAAGAAAAAACTTTGTGCAGTTGATTGGAGAGGGCGCGTTGTGCTTGAGGAATAGTTCGGAAACCGAGTTTGCGGGCGATCGTAATGAAAAAATTGTGTAAGATAGACCAATTGACAGGGGCATTGCCACCACGAC
>NZ_JAWJTF010000343.1:0-2023 GCF_048836525.1 Nostoc sp. CALU 546 | reverse complement strand
AACTTAAACTGTCAGAATTAGTTAAAGAAAACCTTTCGCTCGAAACGGATTAGGGGTTGTATCAAAAAGCTATTCATCTTCGTCTCCTGGCGGTCTTTCGCTTTCGCTTTGTTGGGCGTTCCACTCCAAAACAATGCGCTCCAGCATCTCAGATTGCGTACAGTTATTAACATCGGCGTACATTTTAATCAACTGCCTCACTTTAGGGCTAATGTGGCGAATCTCTAGTTGGTTACTTTGTACCATGTTCATTAACTTTTAGTGTCTATGACATTATGTTGAACTATTAAACTATGGCTGTTGCAATAAATTTTGTTAATGGCGATCGCTCACTGTGATCTGCTATGTAACTATTTAGTCCTAAAATATCTTAACCTGGTGGGGCTGCTTCTTCAAAGGGACGGATAATTGCCGGGGCTGGTGTGACTTCTGGTTTAAAAATTCCCTGCAATGCTTGTTCTAAGGTTTGGGCCATGACAATCCGGTTTTCGTAAGCCACAACTACCCGCACCAGAGTTGGTAGACTATTCTGTGTGGCTTCTAGATAGATCGGCTCGACATACAGCAGGGATTGCTCAATGGGAATTACTAGTAAATTGCCTTGAATGGCTTTCGACCCTTGGCGATTCCACAGGGAAATTTGCTGAGAAATTACTGGGTCTTGGTTAATCCGTGCCTCGATTTGCTCTGTCCCGTAAACTAGTCTTTCTTTGGGAAAAGTATATAAAAATAATCTACCGTAGTTTTCACCATCCGATCGCGCCGCTAACCAAGCGATTAAATTAGTCCGCTGTCTGGGAGTGTAGGGTAGAAGCAGAATAAATTCCTCAAAAGGTACAGTGGGTAGACTAGTAATCAAATAATACGGCTCTACCGGACGAGTTTCACTGCCATAGATTTCGTTAGGAATCTGCCACTGGTCTTCCCGGTTGTAAAATACCTGTGGGTCAGTCATGTGATAGGTCATCAACCGCTCAGATTGAATTTTAAAGAAGTCCACAGGATAGCGGATATGACTGTGGAGACTAACTGGCATAGCATTGAGCGGTTTGAAGGTATTGGGAAATATTTTTGACCAAGTGACAATGATTGGATCGCTGGGATCGGCAATATAAAAATTTACACTGCCGTTATAAGCATCAATCACTACCTTGATCGAGTTACGAATGTAGTTAATACTATCGCTACCTGCGTCTGAGTAGGGATAGCGATCGCTTGTTGTATACGCATCAACAATCCAGTAAAGATAACTAGGATTTTTGGGGAAATCTTCATTAGCCGCAGCAGCTACTAAATAAGGATCACTGTCAAATTTAAGAAAAGGTGCGATCGCTCGAATTCTTTGCTTGACATTTCGCCGCAGTAACAGCTTTGTCTCTGGCAGAAAGTCCCGCGTTAGCACCATTTGCCAATCTTTCAAATACATGGCAAATAACCACCGTCGCCATGCTGAACCGATTTCAACGCCACCCACACCATTGTAAGAGTTATAAACATTGTCACTACCACTGGGGTAATCTAACTCTCGAACTCTTGTGCCAGTCATTACGTAGGTATTGGCGATTTCACCGTAATAAATTCGGGGTTGTCCAATGGGAATACTGTCACGAATGGCTTCACTGGAGGTTGTCAGAGCGCTACTATCACCGCTAATATCTTTGATAAAATATTCTGGTAGCCCACCCGGCCCGACTGTATTAACTGGGCTAACAGTAAACCCGAAACCGTGGGTATAAATTAAATGGCGGTTAACCCATGTTTGAGCTTCCTGTGGTACGCCAGTGTAGTCTAATTCTCGTGCTGCAATTAATACCTGCCGCCTTTCCGTTGATTCACTTCCTTCCGGCTGAGGTTCTGGTGGGTTTCGAGGGGCTGATGGTCGGCGGGAAATTACATCTGTTTTCAGAGTATACCGATCAATATCGGCATCGGGAAACCGATAATACGGTCGAATTTGTTGCAACTGACGGTTCGTTTCTAACAGTGGTCGCTGATCCCAAAGGCGAATATTCCGAATTGTCAA
>NZ_JAWJTF010000331.1:0-2162 GCF_048836525.1 Nostoc sp. CALU 546 | reverse complement strand
AATTCTTCCCCACCGTAACGGGCGACTAAATCGGCTGGACGCTTAACAATGTTTTTGAGGGCACTTGCCAATTGCCGCAAACAATCATCTCCTGCTAAATGACCATAAGTATCATTGTAAAGTTTAAAAAAATCGACATCGAACAAAATTAAAGATAATGCTAGTTGTTCACGTTTGAGTCGCTGCCATTCACCCTCAAGATACTCATCAAATCGGCGGCGATTGGCTATTTGAGTCAAGCCATCTAGGGTAGCTAATCTTTGTAGTTCTTCATTGGCAGCTTGTACTTGCTGATAGAGTACAGATTGATGAATAGCGATCGCTACCTGACTTGCTAACTGTTGCAACAAATTAACTTCAAAGGCTTGCCAGTAACGAGGTGCGGCACACTGGTGAGCAATCAGTAAACCCCATAGATGCTCTCCATTCAAAATCGGCACTATTATAGCAGCCTTAATTTGATAGAGTTGTAATAACTTAAAAAGATCGGCTGAAAAATCAGACTCCTGAATATCATGGAAGACTTTAGGTAATCCCTGGTAATAGTCGCTAAAATCTCGGTTGAGCGAAAATGGATGCATTGTCAGTTCTAATCTCTGGGGGTAGTCATCACCCAATGACTCCGCCGCAAAATTGCCACTTCCGTCAGATTCTAACTGGTAGATAGCTACGGAATCTGAACCCAAACACTGGCGAATACTGTTGACTGTTGTATTCAGAACCTCTTCCAAATCCAGTGATTGCCGAATCTGTTGAGTTACTTCAGTAATTAGCCGTTCTCCCTCTGCTTGTTGTCGCAGCATTGCTTCGGCTTGTTTGCGAGTGTTAATGTCTTCTACTGAGCCAAGAATCTGCGTCGGACTACCGTTAGCATCTCTGGCAAATACAACTTCTCGTGTATTCAGCCAACGCCAATCCCCATTTTTGTGTCGAAATCGATATTCGGTGGAAAGAACTTCATTGTCTTGCAGATTGACGAAGCGACTTGGTACGTCATAGCAGAGATGTCGGTCGTCTGGATGAAAGCAATTTATGAACCACTGCGGATCTGCTTGACAAATTTCCTCTGGGGAGTAGCCTAAAACTGTCACACTTTTCTCATTAAGATAAATGCTTGTTCCTTTTAAGAGGTCAAATAAATATAAAATATGCGGTACGGTATTAGCAACCTTTTGTAGAAAGTCTTGACTTGAGCGCAATGCTTCTTCAGCTTTGTGGCGTTCGCGCAGCGCTGCTTGGTATTCACTAATATCTCGTCCCTCAGAAATTAGTAGTGTCAGACGCCCTGCTTCATCAAGTATAGGACGCAGTGAGAAATCAATCGTAATAATTTGATAATCTCGACCTAAAACGTCAACTTCATAGCGAATCGATTCACCATTAGCAGCAGATGCGATCGCAGTTTTTAATTGTTCTTGTGTCTCTGAAGAAATTGTCCACCATTTTGCTTCCCAAAATGGCTTACCTACCACTTCTTCTCGACTAATCCCAGCAAAGTCCAGTGCTGTTTGGTTCGCTTCTAATACTATTCCATTCGGCTCAAGCAATCCGATAAACTGAATGGTTTGATTGAAAATCGCCCGGAATTTTTGCTCATTTTCACTTAGAGCTTGTTCTACCTGTTTACGATCGGTAATATCTCGTCCAACAGATTGAAGTTCTACAATCGTACCCTGGTCATCAAATATCCCTCGAATAATCCACTGCGTCCACCGCACCCCTTGGCAAGCTACGACGCGATTTTCAATGGTGATAACGGGATTTTCTAAGCTGATGGAATTTACCAGACTAAACACACGTTCTTGGTCTTCCTCAAACACAACAGGTTTGTAGTGCTGACCAATAATTTTGTCTCGCTCCAGTCCAAAAAATCGACAGTAAGCTTCATTAACAAAGGTAAAAGTGCCATCTGGTAAGCCTCTAGCAATCAGTTCCGTTTGGTCTTCGAGGATGGCACGAGAACGCGCTTCGCTCTCTTGCAGTGCAGCTTCTACTTGTTTACGAGCGCTAATATCAAACAATAAACCCTGAAGTAACTGAGTTTGTCCATCGGCATCAAGAACGAGATTAGCTTGATTTCGTACCCAAATTATTCTGCCATCCCGCCTAATCATTCGATACTCGATACTCAAAGGCTCTCCGTTAGCGATCGTAGCGTTTAC
>NZ_JAWJTF010000275.1:0-2724 GCF_048836525.1 Nostoc sp. CALU 546 | reverse complement strand
TTTTGATCGCGTTGTTCTATGGCTTCTTGGCGGTTAGCAAGTTCGCGATCGCGTTTTTCAATTGCTGCTTTGGCTTCGTCAATGGCTTTTTTCGCTTCAGCATACAGTCGTTGACGTTCTGTCTTCAGTAGTTCAACTGCTGCCTGTAACTCCTTTCTCTGGTTGTAAACGCTTTGCAATTCAGTTATAGCTTTTTGGTACTGAGTTACAACTTGTTCTAGCTGACCTTGAGTGCGTTGGAGTTGAGTTTGAGTTTGGGCTTGTTGACTAATGGTGCGGTTTAACTGAGCTTGTGTTTGGCGTTGTTTGGCATTCGCCGCCTGCAAAGATTGGTTGATTGCCTGCAAGTCTTGTTGTGCCTTTGCTTGGGCAATTTTGGCTTGGCTTAACTCACTCTCTATCTGACTTTTTTGAGTTTCTGCGGTTTTTAGCTGTTCTCGTTTTTGTCTGAGGTCTGTTTGAATATCTTCTAATTCAAAGACTCCCTTTCGCAAGCCTTCGTCGGCAGCGAATAAAATCCCTAAAGTTGATGCTGAAATCAAGCCACCTGTAAAAATAGTGACCAGTACAGCAGTGTTTTTTGGACGAAGCTTAAAAAGTGAGAGGCGGGCTTTGCCAACTCGTGTGCCGATGCGATCGCCCACGGTTGCAATTACGCCTCCCAGAATTAAAATTGCAGCGATGAGGATGTATCCGGTGGTCATCTTTAGCTACCGAAATCCTTCCAGATACAGCCTACTACTTTTAAGCATTGTCTGGAAAGAAGTGGAAATTGGCAATAGCTGAAATTACTCAATTTATTAGATTTACCTCTAGCTATTAGTGTCATTTTTCAAAATAGAACACGCGCCGATTCCCCTTTCTCCAATTGTTTTTATGTGAATTGCCTACTTAAGGTAACAGGTTTATGCACAGTAATCTTCTTTTTGTGGATAGAAATCATCTTTTTCTCACGCAAATCTCCCAGTAGCCTGGTAACGGTAACACGAGTTGAACCAATTGCTTCTGCGATCGCTTGATGAGATAACTTCAAATCAATAGTGATTCCATCCGCACAAGGAACGCCAAAATCCCGACAAAGAATTAACAAAAAACTTACCAACCTAGAACCCATATCTCGGTGGGCGAGAGTTTCAATCATCATCTCCGTCTGTAAAATTCGCGAAGACAGACCTCGCAGCATTAACATTGATAATTCTGGATTTTCCTTGAGTGCTTGCTCCACCTGTTCAATTGGTGCTGACAGTAATTCCACAGGAGTAAATGCAACCGCATGGTAAAACCGATCCGATTTATTTCCTGTCAGCAATGACAATACACCAAAAACACTATTTTCCCGCAGCAACGCTACCGTTATTTCCTCTCCTGCCTCGTACACCCTGGAAAGTTTAACAGCACCTTTCAAAAGAAAATAAACTCGTTCGGCAGGATCGCCAGGAAAAAAGATCGTTTTATTGCGTTCAAACGTTTCCACAACTGGCGGAAACGCCCCGGTCGCCATCTGACGAAATACATTTGCTAGGGCTTTATCTTGTGTCACGATCATCTCCCTTCCCCTACCCAATGCCGGAAAAACAAAAACTGATTACCTAAGAATACACCCGAAAAATGAATAAAGCACCGTCAACCTTTCTGTACTTTCCTATACTCAAACTAATCTCTTCATAACTCTTTGTTTACAATGATACATAATTCTTGATCCTTTCAGCTACTAATTGTTGATAAGTAGTTCCAATAGCTGTATTTAAAAGGTTTTTTGAAGAACAAATAAAGAAATCTTGAGAATATCTTTATAAAAAATCAAGATTTTTGTCACAGCAAACACCCTTAGCAATATTCATTTTTGCAAATCCTGTATAAAACAAAGACAAAACGTGCCTCAGATTCTAGTATGCTCCTAATGATCGATCGCATTAACAATTTCTATGCTAAATCTGACCGGAAAAAATGCCCTTGTTACAGGTATTGCCAATAACCGCTCGATCGCCTGGGGCATTGCCCAACAACTGCACAAAGCTGGAGCAAACCTGGGCATTACCTACCTGCCGGATGAACGCGGCAAGATGGAGAAAAAAGTTGCGGAGTTGGTAGAACCTCTCAATCCCAGCTTGTTTCTTCCCTGTAATGTCCAAGATGAAGACCAAATTAAATCTACCTTTGAGACAATCCGCGAACAGTGGGGAAAGCTAGATATCCTCATCCATTGTCTGGCCTTTGCTAGCAAAGAGGATTTAACTGGAGATTTTAGCCAAACCTCTCGTTCTGGCTTCAACACCGCCTTAGAAATCAGTACCTACTCGCTGGTGCAGTTAAGTGGTGCAGCCAAACCTCTGATGACAGAGGGAGGTAGCATCGTCACCCTGACATATTTGGGTGGTGTTAGGGCAATCCCCAACTATAACGTTATGGGAGTTGCCAAGGCGGGGTTAGAAATGAGTGTGCGTTACCTGGCTAGTGAACTAGGGCCACAAAATATTCGCGTGAATGCCATCTCCGCAGGCCCCATCCGCACTTTGGCATCTTCAGCAGTGGGTGGAATTTTAGATATGATTCATCATGTAGAAGAAGTAGCTCCCTTAAGACGCACCGTAACTCAGTTAGAAGTGGGCAACGCTGCGGCTTTCTTGTGTAGTGATTTGTCCAGCGGGATTACCGGACAAATTCTGTATGTAGATGCAGGATATGAAATTATGGGAATGTAAGATAATTTGGGCATGGTGCATT
>NZ_JAWJTF010000255.1:0-3041 GCF_048836525.1 Nostoc sp. CALU 546 | reverse complement strand
TGCCTCAAAGCTCAAGTATAAGGAGAAGTCGAGAATGATTTTACATCGTGGGCGGAGGGTAGTAGCTGCTTTGTTGCTGTCAGTCATGTTACTGACAACAGCCTGTGCGCCAGCAACACCTGGACGTTTTGACCAAGCGCAAAAAGAAAGCACTCAACAAAAAAGAGGTCAATCGGTAGCTAAAACCGCAACTCAGGGTAGCGAATTTAATAAATTTTTCCCAAATGCGGGTGATGGCTACCAGCGCGTCTATACCCAAGAGAAAAAAGGCTTTGCGGAAGCGAAGTTGAAAAAAGGCGGTAAAGATATAGCGGTGCTGTCTATTTCTGATACTACCAGCACACCTAGTGCAGCAGCAAAGTTCTCGAATAGTACCAAAAAAATTGGCGGTTATCCCGCAGTAGAAGTTGGTAAGACGCAAACTGCAATTTTAGTAGGAAAGTACCAAGTAAAAGCACTTTCCCGCGATCCGTCATTTACAGCTAGCGATCGCGCAGATTGGCTAGAGAAGTTTAATCTTAATGGTCTGGCTAAACTGAAATGATTTGCACTACGAACATTCAGATAACAAAACCTAAATAAGGAGATTTTTATGGGCAAATCGATTGTTGAGTTGGTTGATCAATTGCCAACTGGCGGCTTGACTGTTTCTATGTTAAAATCACTCGATTTTGTTGCTCCTGGTCAGTGGCAAAATACTGTTGGCTTTGTCAACACCATTAAGACTGTCACTGGTGAAGACGACGAAGATTTAATTCAGCAAATTGGCGAAAGAGCAATTTATCTATTCAACGACAAATCCCAAGGATACCAAACAGCTTTGTGGCTTTATCAAACCGTTGATGCTACAGATAGAGCGCTTGGTGCAGCAGCTTTAGCTAACAAAGTTGGCGAGAAAATTCCTTTATTAGGTTTTTTAAACTCTGTCACTCCCAAACCTGATAAAGCCCAAACCATCGATCTGACATTGAAATTAGTAGCTGAGTTAGTAGCCTTCTGCCAAATTAACGGCATTCCTGGAGATAGCATTGGGGATTTTGTCGCCTCTTTAGGTGAGTATAGTGGTGAGTCACTCATCCGCATGGTGGCATTAGTTTGTGTTGATGGTTTGATCCCTTTGGGCCCAGACTTCATCAGCAAAGCAATATCTGGGATTAATCAAACAAATCCACAGGAGTTAGAACAAAACTCGACTTTCCAAAACATCAAAGACGTAATTCCAGGAAACAATGCCGGTAGTAAGCTTAACTTTATCGGTGAGAGCTTTGACTCAGTTAAAGGTTGGATGAGTGGGTTAGTTAGCGCTAATAATTTAACGCCACAAAAGGTAGTTAGCAATTTGCAAAGTTTTGTCGATATTGCTGATGACAAGTTAGACTACCTCGCGGCGTTCCTGGATGTATCAACAAATTATTATGAACACACTGGTACGCAAACTTTGGCACATCGCTTGATTGAACGAGCGGTAGCTGAGATTTAGGTTGATGGGTGATTGAAGAAGGTTACAGGTTACAGGGGACAGGTTATTCCCGATTACCTGTATCCTGGAGACCTCCTAACCCAAGGCCTATTGGGGTAAACGCAGATCAGATGCGATCGCATATAAGTAAGGTTGAAAAATAGCCAAGTTTTCCAGTTTTTCAAATTTACCTGTTTGCGTACCTGTGTCAAATGCAGTGGTAATTACGTAAAGTTTACTGCCATCAAAGGCAACATGACCGATGTGTTGCTCTTTTACTCCACCTTGTTCCTTGAGTCCAGCGAACCCATAGCGGATTCCCTGAAGCTTACCAATGGGTACTGGTTGCGGTGGGTAGGCTGAGAAAGTAATCTCTTTGCCATATTCACCCTGACGATCTTTCGCAAACGCAGTATAGTGATCTACAACCCAAGTCTTAAGTACTGGTAATACCTGGGTTTGGTATTTGGTACTTTGGTAGTCCACTTGGGAAGCAGTTGGAATACCCGCTGCTACGAGTTCATTTCGGAAATCCTCATTATTTGCTAGTGGGTAAATGTTAATCTCAACTGTACCCAAACGTTTCCCTTTAGAGGAGACACACAACAGGGGTGCATTTCCCTCACAAGCAGAAACTTGCCAGTTAGTTGGAGCAGTAGTATTTCCCAGGATTTTCTGCCAGATATTTCCCTCATTCTGATTAGGAAGTTTTGTAACGGCAGAGGATTTTATGACTTTAGGTGGAGAAAATTGGGGGAGAACAAATTTGGCTCCCAGCGGTATTGACACCAACAAAATAGAACCTAGTAATAAATGATAAAGTCGTAACATTTTTTTTAAATCCAGAGCCAACTATCGCAGACGCACCATATCTACAATACTTTATCGGTATGGAGTAACATAGATATATTTATATTGCTACAAGTTCCACAAATGGAACAGAGGGTATGTTTAATTATGCCTAGTAGCGCTGAAAATTAATACAGCGCTACTACGAACAGTGTTATTTATTGATTGATGTTGATGTATGCCTAATTACTTGTGACTTGGCAAAGATATGGCAACAATGAAGAGATGCTGGCTAGATGTGAAATCGAAGGGCAAATTTGCTTGGACTTTTTAATTGAAGCGAGAACGTTGTTGACGACGTTGCTTGTGCCTAGCAATTGCTTTACGCTTCTCTTTTTCTATCGGCGTCTCGAAGTGACGCTTTTTTCTCATATCTTGGAAAATTCCTGCTTTAGAAACTTCCCGCTTAAATCTTCTCAAGGCTGATTCAATACCTTCATTCTCCCCTAAAACTACTTGTGTCATTCTCATTCCTCCTTAATATGGATGAATAGTGGATGAATAGTTCAAGACTAGATACCAAATAAAATATTCCAGCAGAGTGGAGCCTTTGGCTTTATCTGCTGGAGACTCTAAATGTGAAACTTTAACGAATCGACTTAGTAGCGATCATTGTTGCGGCGGGCATTACCGCCACCCCAGCTACCACGAGGAGAACTGCTTCTTTCCTCACGAGGTTTAGCTTTGTTCACTTTCAAGTCACGCCCCATCCATTCCGCACCATCAAGTGCAT
>NZ_JAWJTF010000235.1:0-3350 GCF_048836525.1 Nostoc sp. CALU 546 | reverse complement strand
TACTAAACCTGTGGGACAAGGAACAGGATTGGGCTTATCAATTAGCTATCAGATTGTGGTGCAGAAACACTCTGGAATCCTGCGGTGTGAATCAGAATTGGGCAAAGGAAGCGAGTTTTTGATTGAGATTCCTTTACATCAGATAGGAAAATCGGTAAACTATAACGGATTTAAATTACCTACTACTTTGCAAGAGTCAAAAGTCTAGAAAAATTATTGACTAAAAACTATGCAAAATTTAAGTACATCCAATGCTATAGGGCTGAATTTAGAGCTTTTTCATGTCCAAAGCAACACTGCTTTTGAATTACCACCAAATATTGCGGTGTTTCATATCGGTAAACCCAACGACCAAATTCCACCAGATATTGATGTTTCCAACTTGCCAGATGCAGATGTAGTTTCTCGCATCCATGCACAGATTCAGAAGCACATAAATAATTATTTTATTGAAGACTTAGGAAGTTCTAATGGGACATTTGTAAATAACATTAGATTAAAACCTAGAACACCCTATCAAATAAATTTAGGAGATAGAATAGACCTTGGTCAAGAAGAAAAAGTCACATTTATATTCCAAGATCAGATACAATATCAGCAAAATCCTATCTCTTCTGCAAATACCACAACAATGCAGGCTCGAATTCCTCCGCAAAACAGACAAACTTCGGTAACTCAGACAACCAAATTTGTAGGCTTTGCTTTGATGGTTGCAGGTATGATAATTTTAACCGCAAATATTCGAGTTGGGATATTTTTTGGTATTCCTGGTTTATTGCTATGTATATCTGGTATTTTCGTCCTTTGTCAACAGCGAATAAACCCTAACTTAGGATGGATTTTGATGGCGTTAGGAATTGTAGTCATCGCTTTTACTGGTAATGTATTCGCGTCAGTCAATCTTTTAATTGTTTTGGCATCATCTGCTTTATTCTTCGCCGGATATCAACTTTCTAGTACTGGAAAAATCTTAAATTATGATTTGCGATCGCTCCAGTCTTTAATTAAAAAATAGTTTATTTTAACTAATTACGAAATTACGAATTATCTCAATCCTGCTTCTCTGCGAATTGCATTATTCATCGAGTTGATTTGCGATGCGTGAAATGATGGAGGCATTGAGCTATGAATGATATGATCAAGTCCATCATGCATTACATCTGTTGGTAGCGCAGAGTGATCCAGCCCTAATGTATGTCCAATCTCATGGGCAATCGTATTGGCAATTAAGTTAGACAATTGATTAACATGAAGACTGGCATTGTAAGACGCATATAATACTTGATCAATGCGGATGATAGCACGGTTTGTAACCATTCCTAATTTAAAAGTAGCTACTCCTAAATAGTCAACTGGCTGCTTATCAGCAAATATATAAACGTGAGTAAAGTTGTCTCCCCATTCCTTGGGTTCAGGTGGATCTGATGTCAAAAATACTTCAACGCTTCTAAAAGCACCGTAGAGCTTAGAAAAGGCATCGCTGAGAATACTATTGATTGCTTCGGTATTTTCCTCTTCGATATCCATTCCCGAAACGTCTACCCAGATGCAACGGCGAAACTCGCTATTTCTCTCTATAAGAATTTTTCCACAGCAAGGGCAAAACTCCCACTGAGGCTGAATGCGTGAACTACATCCCTGACAACGGAGTTTAGGGGGTCTAGTCAAATCTATGCGTTCCCAAATCGGGACTTTGAGCTTGCGATTGGGTCTAGTTAAATCCAGGCGATCGTAGAGAGACATTGATTTTTTATTGCAATAGATTCTTCGTTTTAGCCAATTTGACCCAGTTTGGATATTCAGTCATCAGTAAATCATAAAGCTCTTGATCTGGTATACTTTCTGGGTCTTCTAAACTGAAAAAATCTGAATTATCAAGATAGCGATCGCTCATTTCGTCAAGCCGCTCTAGAAAAGTAAAATCACTGGTCTTTGCTTTAGCTAGCCAACCTAAAATACCTTTACCTTTAACATCCTTGCGTGACTTGCCAATTGCCATAAATTGCCAAAAAATAGGCTCATACGAAGACTCTTTAAGATATTGTTCTGTTTGTGACTCATCAGAGGTTGCTCCATCCGTCACAAACATGATATAAACTGGATTAGCACTTTTTTGGTTACCTTTTTTAGAGATTGGAAAATAGAATTTTCTAATCATATCTATAGCTTTACCATAGTAAGTATCACCTTCTAGTGGATACTCTTTCAAGAGATTTGGAATAAAGGTTTTAAAATTTTCAATAGTCATTTCACCTGCGTTATAGGCTTTAGCTCCGAATAGAAATATATCAATGGAAGCGTTATCATCAAAACGACATCCTAAAGCTAGAATTTTTTCAGCAAACCGCTGAATTTTACCTAAAGTATAGAGCGCACTCATTGAGCCAGAGATATCAAGGCAAAGCACAACCTTAGCCTTATGATTCGTCAAATTTGCTTTTTGTAGTGATATATCTGCTTTTTTAACAAGATTGAAAATATGTGGTGCTTCTCGCTCAAGCTTTTTCTCTAACGATATATTTAGTTTCGTTTTACAGTTTTCTTGCACACTTTCTACTTTTGTAGATTCTTCCTGTTTAGTTTTGGTCACATATTTATCTACAAAACTTTGTAGTCCAGAACTATAGCCTTCTCCTACCGCTTGAAACCTCCATTCATTCTCTTTTTTATATAAGCGTCCAAATTCCAAAGCTGTCTCTTGAGAAAAAGCCTCTCTTAAATTGTACCGAGCCAGAGAATTTTTGTTTTCGTGGTTGTAAATCTTGATAAAGGCATTTTTGATTTGGCTAAAATTCTGATTTTTTTCTTGCCCTTCATGAATAGTGACAACAAAAACTATCTCTTGAATAGCTGGATTGACTTTTGCTAAATCAACATAAATTGTCTCATCATCTCCGTTATCTTCCCCAGTTCTATTATCTCCTGAGTGTCTTAAAGAACCATCGAGTGATTGAAGGTTATTATAGAAAACAAAATATTTATCATTGGGAATTTTCCCATCTGCACTTAACATAAACACAGAAGCATCAATATCATAGCTTTGCCCAGCTTGATTTACTTGCCAACCCAAGCCAATAGCTACTTTCTTTAAATTTGGAGCTTCCTTATAAAGATTAAACCTGCTACCTTTGGTTAATTCAATTTCCATCTCATATACATCCTATAAATTAAACTTTTTTAATTAATTTATGCAAAAAAAAGGGGGTAATAACAGTGAATACCCCCTTTGGATTAACTTTTGAGATATTTACTAAGCAGCATATTGGTCTACAAAACTTTGCAGCCCTGATTTATAACCAGCCCCAACAGCTTGGAATCTCCATTCTCCATCTTTTCGATAAAGTTTACCA
>NZ_JAWJTF010000232.1:0-3419 GCF_048836525.1 Nostoc sp. CALU 546 | reverse complement strand
CATTTCCTGTTCTGCTAAAGTTAGTTCTTCGATGGCAAAATTATCTGAGATCATTACATCGTAGTTAGACATGATTTTTTCCTTGTTTTTATGAGTTGAACTAGATTTATTTTTTGGGTAATTATAGAGCTAATTCGATAGCTCACTAATTCCAACTACTAATCAATTAGAATTAGCTATAAGCTATTTATCTAATGCTGCTTGAACAGCCTTATACCCTGCTATAGCAGCACCTATTCCAGCAGCAGTGATTGCCCCAATAGCCTTGACAGCAAACTTAATTGCTCCGCCGCCTTGAATCATTTCCTGTTCTGTTAAAGTTAGTTCTTCAATTGCAAGATTTTCAGCGTTGATGACATTATACTTAGACATTATTTTCTCCTAATTTAGTGTTGGTTGAAAGATGTATTTTGGACTTTGTGTTCATTTCTATGAAGCAAGAACAGGGATGTCAAATTTTTCTGCATGGCGCACCATTGCTTCATGCCAGTTAATCACCGGAAATTCAGTAGGAATTGTCTCTTTTTCGTAAACTTGCTGGCACAGTTTTATAAAATCACATGATTTTTCTCGATACCATTGATGAGCAAGTTCAGTTAATGATGCCTCCTTCAGATTTCCTAGAGCGTATTTTCTGGCAAATCCATGTTGAACAGGAACGAGCATCCCATCTGCTTCAATAATCAGTGGCGAAACAATTTCTGCTAGGGAAAAATTAGCTTGATCCTTGGATAAACTATCCACAAAAAAGCTGCTGGGATTTAAACGCAAGGCTTCTTGGTGAACTAAATCAATTTGAACATAAAGTTGATCGCCTAACTTTTTACGAAGCTTCATAACTTCTAAATAAACATAGGCTGAGATGCTTGCACTTGGTGTCATTCCAGCTAAATTTTGTTTGGCACGTCCTACCGCTTCTAAAGGATGAATCTGTAATAACGAAGCTCCTTGTTCTAAGGCAAAATTAGCTACCCAATCTAAATGACGAAAGTTTTCATGGCTGATGGTGAAAATAAACCCAAAAGGAATGCCAGATTGACGAATCCCTTCTAGTCTTCCATTCATCATCTCGAAAGCCTGTTTATTTCCTCTCATTTGATTATGAAAGTCAGGCATCCCATCTAAACTAATAGCTAGAATATCAAGCACACCCTTAAACTTTTCAATTGTTTGCTCGTTTATGAGCATTCCATTGGAAGCAATGGCTGTGTTCATTTTGCACTGATGAGCATGGTTGAGTAGCTCTAACAAAGGTTGATAGAGAATAGGTTCACCACCAGAAAAACTGACGGTTTTATATCCTTCAATGCTGGCATCGGTGATTGCCTGTCGCAGAAGTGCAACATCGAGTTGATCTTTTTCGTTAGGACTAGAAGCCGAATAACAGTGGAGACAGCGTAAATTACACCGCCTAGTTGGATGAATTTGTAAAATAGGATTTGTATTTAGTGTCATCTCACGCTACTCCAATAACTTAAAAAGAAACAAAACCTGGTTTAGCTCCGAAAGTTCAGCATCATAAATATGTTCAATAGTTTGAATTAAAATACGGTTCGGTTAACCAAAACTCTCAATTTTTAGAATTATCAAAGCTTGATAATTACATTCTATTATTGAGAATAATGTCAATTATCAACCTTGTCCGAACCGTATTAGTTTGAATCAGACTATTTATTTACTAAATTTCTTGAAGTCCGGAGCGACAATACCGATAGTCGGAGGCCAGACAATACCGATGGTGGGAGGGAATAGAATGGTGAATTTTCTAAGAACATCATTTGGAAGTGCCTGAAATCCACCTTTAACATTTTCTAATTCTTCAGGGGTTAATTCTTGCAAGAATTTGTTTTCGTTAAGATTATCCATCTTGTCTTTTTCCTTGATTTAAGTGATGATTTTCAGAAACAAACCTTGGCTTTCAGAAATTTAACTGTGCTTTGGTCGCTCTGTACCTCTCTACGATGGCTTTGAATGTTTATGCAACCTAGTGGGAAAATTTTTTACAAAATCTGGAAAATGCCTGGAACGCTATGTATTACAATTAGTTAGCAATTTGTAAACTTTAAATTTTTTATACTCACAAAGTTTTTATGCAACCCCGACAGGGCATTATTGAAATCTTCTCGACCTTTGTGCAGTTTGATGCAGATAGGTTCAATGTTTGGGCAACAGATAGCAAACTAAAGCGAAGTATCAAAAAATGCTTAGAACAATACCCGCAACAGACATCTGAGAGTTTTTGGGTGCTTTACTGGTACAAAATCTGGCAAATAGAATCTAGCCCTCTAGCAGTGGGGCATATTTCGGCTTATTTGCAAGAGGTATGCTACTGGGCTGCTAGAAAAATAGCCGTAAACTTTATCAGTCAATTTTCTATTGCTGATTGTTTTCAGATTGCGATTCCCTGTATTTATAAAATTCTCAAAAATTTTAATCCGGAATACAGTACAAATTTAAAAACCTATGCAGAATATGCTTTTGAACGTTTCCTCAAAGATTCATTACGTCTAACAAAGGAAGCAGATATATGCACAGATTGGGCGTTACTGCATAAAATTAGCCGGAAGCGGTTGGTAAATTCCTTAGAAAATGCTGGTCTTAATAGTCAAATTATCAATAATTACGTCTTAGCTTGGGAATGTTTTAAAGAACTCTACACCAGTGATAGTCAAACTATTCGTCAGTTGGGAAAACCGAGTACCATCACATGGCAAGCTATTACTCAGCTTTACAATAGACAAACCTTGAGCCAACTGACTTCAGAAACTTTGGAAAAATGGCTGAGTACCTGCGCTAAAGCGGTACGAGACTTTCTTTATCCCAAGTTTGTGTCTGTAGATGCTCCTATTAATGGACAAGAATCAGGTAATTTGTTGGATATATTACCCGCAGATTTACCAGCATCCTTACTTACCGAAATCATCGCCGAGGAAGAATCTACAACTAGACAAACACAACAAGAACAATTAAACCAAGTTTTGATGGCTGCTTTAGCAGCATTAGATATTCAGGCTCAAAAATTAATCCAAGCTTATTATCAGCAAAAGCTGACTCAACAACAAATCGCCCAACAGCTAGAAATTAAGCAATATACAGTCTCTCGCCGTCTTACCAGTATCAAACGCTCATTACTCACTACCCTATCGCAGTGGAGTATTGATAGTTTGCATATCTCCCCTACACCCGTCGTACTGGATGCTATTAGTAAAAGTCTAGAAGAATGGCTTAACAATTACTATACCCACCCCCACCTTTAAAGTAGAACCTCTTGAGATTATGTTTGATGCTTCCCTTGCTTTCGCTGTTGATAATGATTTGGTGCTAGAAATGATTCAGACATTGCCAAATATAGAATATAACTACTCTACCTCTGGTGGTTATCAGCGTGCTTGGCTCAATCAAATCTGTTTGAGTACATT
>NZ_JAWJTF010000201.1:0-4661 GCF_048836525.1 Nostoc sp. CALU 546 | reverse complement strand
GATGTTTAAAAAAGTTAGGCTACTTTAACGGCCCGGTAACAGGTAAGTTTGCTAGCCTGACTCAAAATGCGGTCATTAAATTCCAGCAAGCCAATAGGCTACCTGCTGATGGAGTTGTGGGTATTAATACTCAACAAGCCTTGCAACGAGCCTGTCAGAGTAGAGCTTCTAGCAGGAATACTAGTGGTGCAGTTGGTCAATACCCTACTCTCTCTCAAGGCAACACTGGTGCAGCAGTTACAAGGTTGCAACAGCGTTTACGGCAGTTAGGCTATTTTAATGCTAATCCCACTGGGAATTTTGGACAAATTACTAAAGATGCTGTAATTGCATTCCAGCGAAGTTATCGCATATCTGCTAACGGGATTGTGAATCGACAAACTTGGAACGCATTACTGGGTTCCTCTCCAAGTACAGCTAGATCAAGTCTCTCGACTCAGCAGGTGAGAGAACTCCAAGTACGTTTGCAGCAGCTAGGTTTTTTTAATACTAATCCCACTGGGAATATTGGCCCAATGACAAGGGAAGCTGTCATCCAATTTCAGCGAAATTATCGCTTACCTGTTGATGGCATCGCCAATGCCCAAGTTTTAGAGGCAGTACGTAGAGCCTCGACTAGTGGATATCCTACTCAACAACCAGCCAGAAGTTATTTGACTGTAGGCGATCAGGGAGAGAATGTCAGATTAGTTCAAGAGCGTTTGTGGCAGTTGGGTTTCTCTAATACCAATCCTGATGGCTTTTTCAACGATTACACCAGAGAATCGGTGATTGCATTCCAGCAATCTTCTCGAATTAATTCGACTGGAAATGTAGATTGGCAAACTTGGCAAGCATTAGGGTTGAATAACTCGACTGGGGGCGATTATGCTGAGACTACTAATAGTTATTTACCTCCTACTAATGACTATGTAGCACCTCAAACTCGCTATTTACCTCCCACTAATAACGTAGTGCGTGTTACTAATGGCAATACATTAGCTGCTAACAATCCTTACAGAGTAATAATTCCAATTTCAAATAATGATACTCTGAGTAAAGTACAACAATATATACCCAATGCTGTTACAGAGCAATCCAGTCTAGGGGATTATGTGAATGCTGGAGCATTTAGCGATCGCGCACAAGCAGAAACGCTAACGAAAAAGCTCCGCTCATTAGGTCTGGATGCACGGGTAAAATTCAATTAACTAATTCGTAATTCGTAATTAAATTGACAAACTCAACTGCGAACCTTCTTGAGTTTTATTAACCTCAATCCTGGCTTGGAAAGCTTCTTTGAGGTGCGGCATGTGAGTGACAGTGAGGATGCAGGCAAAATCAGAAGCGATCGCATTAATCGCTGCAATCAAGCGATCGCATCCTTCGGCATCTTGTGTACCAAAACCCTCATCCACAATCAACAATTGCAACGCCGCTCCCGCCCGTTGCGCTAATAATTTCGCCAAAGCCAAACGGATGGCAAAGTTGATTCTAAAGGCTTCTCCACCAGAGTAAGTTTCATAAGATCGCGTTCCTCTAGAATCGGCGATTAAAATATCTAGGGTATCTATCAGCTTGGCATTTTTCTTTGTTGATTTAGCACTGCGTCCAGATTTTTGAGTAATAAATTGCACATGAAACTGATTCCCACTCAGCCGCGAAAGTAGTTGATTTGTCTCAGCTTCCAGTTGCGGCAACACATTCTCAATCATCAGTGCTTGGATGCCATTTTTACCAAAAGCTTGCGCTAATTCCTGATAAACACGATATTCCTGCTTGCAAGATTGTAATTGCTGCTGCTGTTGTTCATATTGCACTTGCAGTATTTCCAGTTGATGCGCCAGCTGTTCTAAACGCCCTAACTTGGCAATTTGCTCATCAAGTTGCCGTCTGCGGATTGCTAACTGCTGCTCTAGAGCTTGAATTTGGGCAGATGGGTTAGCTGTTGCTTGTAGTTGCTGGATAATGCTTTCGATTTGTCCGCCCAATTTTTGCCGTTCGGTTAATCTGGCGCTTCTGGAATCCTCTAACTCTTGCAATCTCGTCTGGAGTTGCGGATACTGCTGCTGGGCTGATAGCAGTTGTTGATATCGTAAATGCCAAGATTGAGCTTTCTTTACAGCCATACGCAGATTGTTGTGCTGCTCAGAACTATAGCCAATTTCGGTAATGTGACGCTCAAGAGCCGCAATTTGTTTAGCACATTCAGAATCAATCTGATCCTGCTGGATTCTGACTTGTAATTGAGCAATTTGGGATTGTAATTCTGGTTTTCGTGCTAATAGTTGCGCTTGTCGCTTAGTTGCATCTTTAATCTGCCCTTGTTTAATTTCTGCCCACCGCCACCGCTCAACTTCACTCCGAGCCAGGGCATGGTCTTGTTCATTATAATTAGCTTGTTGCAGATATTGGTCTAGCTGCCGGAGTTCGGCTTGTTTATCAGGAGCGTAATCACCAGCTTGGAGCGATCGCTCTAAATGCTGTTTTTCAGCAGCAATTTGTTGTAACTGTTGTTGTACATCAGTTGTAGCTTCTAACTGTGCTGCCAACTGTCCCCGCTGTTCGCGTAAACCATCGTAACTCGCCAATTGTTGAGAAATATCCCGATATTCCTGCCTCAAAGTCTGAATTTCTTTGTCAGACACAGCCATTTGTTCTCGCACTACCCAAAACTGCCCTTGAGTATCCTCTAACTCAGTCTGGGTTTTTTCCACCACCCGATTCCAGTGATGTTCATCTAAAGGACGCTCACATAATGGACAAAGTGCTTCAGGATTTTGGAGCATAAGCAATTTCTGCTCTAATTCCCCCAGTTGCTTTTCATAATCCCGTTGGTGAGCTTGCAGACGTTCAATAAAGTGCCGTCTTTCTTGCCCTTTTTCTTGGACTCGTTGTAGATAAACTCGCTTTTTCTCCAATTCCTCAATCTGGATTGCCACATCCATCACCGCTTGTTGTAGTTGCGGTTGGCGGCGGTGCTGTCGTTGCAATTGGTTCTCAGTACTTTGGAGCTGTTCGAGTCGCGCTACTAAACCAGCATGAGTGCGATCGAGTTGGTTTTGTAAAGTTGCTCGTTGTTGCAACAACGGAGTCACCTGCATTTGCAATTCATCTAGACGATGAACATGGTGACGCGCTGCGGCTAGTTGTGACAAAGCAGCTTCTACTTCACCTGATTTAGTCAGCGTTTGCTGAATATCTCGCTCTTGTTGCTGCAAAGCTTCTAACTGCGCTTGGGCTTGTTGCAGTTGCCGTTCGATTTCGTGAATTTGTTTGGTAAGCTGTTGTTGTTTTTGTTGGCGATTCTGTTGGGCGCGGGTGTATTCTTCAAATTTGACAGCAAAAGCTTCTTCTTGAGATTGGAGACTTTGATATTGGGCGTATCCAGCTTTAATCTCAGCTTCTTGGCGTAATATTTTTTCTAAATCTGATAGCTGAGAGGCAATAGCTGATTGTTCTTGTTGGAGGCGATCGCAATCTTGGGTAAGATTTTGGTATTGCTGCTTTACAAAATTGAGTTGTTGTTCCCAACTTTGGCGCTGGTGCTGGACAACTTGCAAACTTTGTAATTGAATATTATCAAAAGCTTGCACCTGTTGCAGTTGGTTAAGTTCGGCTTCTAACTCCACTCTTTGCGCTTGAGTTATCTCGCGTTGTTGCAGCTGAACTTTTATCGACTCCAAAGAACGCTCTAACTCTACTGCCTGTGCTTTAAACTGACGAGAAGATTCCTTAGCACGTTCTTCCAAATCATCATACTGATTGAGTTTTAACAACTCCGCTAAAATTTCTTTGCGTTCCGTGGGACGCTTAAGCATAAATTCATCTGCACGACCTTGACGTAAGTAGGCAGAATTAATAAAAGTATCATAATCGAGCTTGATGTGTTCTAGAATCAAATCTTGGGTTGCTCTTACCCCTTTGCCAGTGAGTGAGCGAAACCCAGATGGTATTTCTATTTGAAATTCAAGAACGCTAGTACCTCCCCGAATTCGGGTACGAATCACCCGATATTTTTGCTGGTTACTTTGAAAAGTAAAATCAACCCGAACTTCTTTAGCACCAGAATAGATGACATCATCTTCAACAGTGGCACGGCTTTCACCCCAAATCGCCCAAGTGATTGCTTCTAAAAGAGAAGATTTACCGGCACCATTGGAACCACAAATACAAGCCGTATGCAAACCGCCAAAATCTAAAGTTGCATCACGGTAACTAAGAAAGTTTTTGAGGATAAGTTGTACTGGGATCATTCACGCTATGGCGCCACATCTACTTTTAATAATTAACAGTACAGATGCACTGTTTGTTAGTTTAGCTATCTAGATATCAGGTTTCTAGTCTTGAATACATCAATTTTACAAAAATTAACAATACGATGAGTGAATTTTTCTTGTTGAATGAAAAAGTTTTACTATATTCGGAGAAAAATGAGACTCTCCTGGAAGCTTATCGTTATTTATTAGACTGATTATTGTAGAGACGGCGATTCATCGCGTCTTTATGATGATTTATGGCGTCTTTGCGCTCTAGAATTTTCATCGCAAAATCTTAACCAAACTATATTGGGCCAGTTGAGAATTCTCTTAACCGATCGCTTTTTGTGGATAATTCTAAAAAATTAAAACCCGCCAGCGCGGGTTTCGATTGTATGGTTGTCCGAATTCTAGTCGCCAAAA
>NZ_JAWJTF010000190.1:0-5818 GCF_048836525.1 Nostoc sp. CALU 546 | reverse complement strand
CTATCTATAGAAACCGAACGCCTGCTACGACGACAGAGCATTATTCAACTCTCAATAAGTTATGCTTTTGTTAATCAGTGGTTTCACACTTTCAGCTACGATTTTAGTGGTTAGCAATTATGTATGGTGGGCACTAGTGCCTGGTTTAATTGTAGCGGCGCTCTCAGTGATCCTGATCCGACTACTTTTACGCCTAGACCGTTACGATCGTATGTATTAATTGTTGCAAAAAAAATTATGAAACTCAATTTCACGGGTTTTAGCGATCCGGGACTTATTCGTTCTACTAATCAGGATGCTTACTATATCGACCCAGAAGGTCGGTTTTTCGTCGTCGCCGATGGAATGGGTGGTCATGCCGGAGGTGAGGAAGCAAGTCGCATTGCTACTGGAGAAATTCAGGCGTATTTGGTAGCAAATTGGGAATCTTCTAAATCTTCTCAAGAATTGCTAGAGCAAGCTTTGTGGGGAGCCAATGAAGCGATTTTGCGGGATCAGCAAAACCATCCCGAACGCGCCGACATGGGGACAACGGTTGTAGCAGTGATTTTTCGCGCTCCAGAGTCGCCTTGGTGCGCTCATGTTGGCGATTCGCGGCTGTATCGCTTGCGGGAGTCGCACTTAGAACAGGTAACAGAAGACCACACTTGGGTAGCACGAGCAATCAAAATCGGTGACATCACCTTAGATGAAGCACGATTACATCCTTTTCGTCATGTATTATCCCGCTGTTTGGGACGTGAAGACTTACATCAGATTGATGTACAACCACTAGATGTCAAAGCTGGCGATCGCTTGCTGTTATGTAGTGATGGTCTTACAGAAGAACTTGTTGAGCAAAAGATTGCTAGCTGTTTGCAAGATAGTCCTTGGCTTGATAAAGCTGCCATCTCTCTAATTGAGGCTGCCAAAGACCACGGAGGGCACGATAACATTACAGTTGTCATCGTCTCACTCGAAGAAAATAGTCATTAGTTATTGCTCTTTTTCCAAGGACAAAGGACAAATCCGGTAAATATACTCAGTAATTTGTTCAGTGTGAGCATTTTTCTTTTTTACAATTTGATACAAATATTTTTAGCCTCTAAAATGACCTAAAGAGGCTAGATTTGCATAAATTGGTTAATTGACATCTTGCACGCAATAAGGTAGAGCGACTATAATTCACGCTTATTACCATTAATTCCCCAACCTCCTTAAAATCTCCGCCCTCCGAAGCTTCCTCCATACTGGAGGAGAAAGCATCTTAGGTTTTTTTAACAGAAAAACTAAGACGTTTAAGCATAGCACCTGATCTTCTCCTCAAAGGAGAATTGTGCGAAGCAGGAAGGAATCAGGGAGGTAGTTATACTTATCCGAGGCTAAATAGAGCCTATTTTCCGGAATATGGTTCAAAGAACTTGGGTGGTATATCAGTAGGATTAGGTGCAAGATATCAGAGCAGAAAAAGTCCACATTTCGGATGTGGGCAATCTGTCAAACAATTGTTATCTTTCGTAATACGGAGGAACAAATGTTGGACAGATATGAGTCCAAATCTTATCCCATTTGGACTTCTGTGAGCGATATCACCTTTACGCGTTGTTTTTTCGGAGTTAACTATGAATCAACCCATGAAACTATCTTTGGAACAGCAATTCAGCATCTGCTCATTTGCTACTCAGGTACAAAATATGAGCCACGACCAAGCTAAAGACTTTTTAGTTAAGCTCTATGAACAAATGGTTGTGCGCGAGGCAACTTATCAAGAGCTTCTTAAGCACCAGTGGGGCTTAGATTCCGGTTCCACTATGGCATAGAGTCGTTCTGATGTCGCAGTGGGCGACCTCCTTCTCTTGCTTGGTTCCAAGGAGGAAAAGAGCTGGGGATGTCGGGGCGTCAACTTCGATAAGTAATTCCACAAGAGCTATGCAAAAGTTCAATCCACGAAATTAACTAAGAATGAGTAACATTTTCTACGGCATATCTGTTGGAGTCTAGACTTAATTTCAGCTTTGTAGACTAAAATTTCTGTTTACTTTAGCCAAACTTCTTCTTGTTTCGTCTAGTCGGAGAATCACACCTGCGTAAATTGACAATTTCCTGGAATGTATACAGAGGAATATTCAGAGAGAATTTAGACAGCACTAATTGAGCAGCTAGTGATTTCACTCTTTATACATATAACTAGAAGTTACATCTTTATATATATTTTGTTTATAAAAGTTTACATTATTTGAGTGACGACCCCTTAGTTACATCTAAAACAGGTAACATTAAGAAATTATTCCTAGTAGTCTCTCAAGGCAAGTTTGCTTTATTTAAAATTCTCCGCGTCTCTGTGTCAGTCCTAAGCCGTCAAATTTGGATTGACAGACTACTAGCTGGAAAGATCGTATGGAGAATCTGTATCAATACTTTCTAGTTTTGTTAAAATTTGAGGCTTAATCTTTTCATACTCGCTTTTGAGTAAGCTTTTACTGATTTGTGGGTCAGCAGAGGACATTAAGGTGTTGCTCATTGCGACCCACTCTTGTAATCGCTGGCGTTGGGCAGAAGCGACGCTGGAAAGTAAGATATGGGTACAGCGATTTGGTGTTTCTCGTGCAAAGAATAACAAGCGGTAGTAACCTGTGTGCTGGAGTAATCTGGCAATTTCTTGACCAAGACTGCTTTTGAGATCAAGGTAATAAGGCAACCATTTAGCACCATGCTTGCGGTTATAGATGACAGTAATCCATAGCAACATAGGATGAGGAATAGAGATGAAAAGAAATTGGTTATAGCGGGTACAGAGTAAGCGCTTTTGAATTTCTGCTTGTGGTAGCATCACCCATAGGGCTGGTAGAATCTCCCCATTGGTTTGAATGGTCTGGGGAAAGACAATATCGGCAATTGGTTTATTTTGGGGCCAGGAAATGGCACGAGCGATTTCATCGTTTGACCAGGATACCCGCAAATCGGCTTTAGTCTTTTGTTCAAGCTCAGGGCTAGCTGTACTAGAAGGAACTAGAGCATGGCTGTCTTGCTGAATTTTGCGTGTATGCTCAGGCTTTTCTAGAGATGCTAAAACTCTGAGAATTTCAGTGATGCTTTGGGGGCGATCGCGTGCTAGTTTAGCTAGACAACTCATCACCAAATTTTCAATTTCTTTTGGTAGTTCTAATCCAGGCACAACCTCAGCAAAAGAACGTGGTTTTTGATAGTGATGTGTTTTATACCATGCTCCAAAAGAGTGAGTTGGTGCTACCAGTGGCATTTTGCCTGTGAGCATCTCAAACATCATGACGCCCAAACTATAAATATCAGCACGGTTGTCTAATTCCTTACCCTCCATCTGTTCGGGAGAAGAATAAGCCAATGTCCCTAAATAGAATTTTGTATGGTCACCATCTGACTGTAATAATTTAGCAATACCAAAATCTAGAACCTTGACCAATTCTCCAAAACTGGGATCTTGAATCACCAGCATATTACTTGGCTTGACATCACGATGGATAATTGGGCAAATAGTACCATCAACTGGGATGCCATCATGGGCGCACTGTAATCCTAGGCTGAGTTGACGCGCCATACTCAGGAATCTTGGTAAAGGCAGTCGTTGCTTGCGAATAATATTGTTCAGGCTTTGTCCTTGTAGATATTCCATGACGTAGAACGGGGTGTTATTGTCATCTACGCCATAATCCATAACTCGGACAATATGGATGCTTTTTTGCCCTAGTAAAGCACAGGTTTTTGCTTCTCGCTCAAAGCGGTCTTGCAATCGCATCTTTTCATTTTGGATTGAGAGAGCCAGAAACTTAACCGCAACAGGTACACCTCCCAACAAAGTATCTTTAGCACGATAAACCCGACCCATTGCTCCAGTACCGATTAACTCCTGGAGTTGGTAGCGTTTGCTGAGTAAGCGACCAATGTTGGGGTCTGACATAGAAAATTTGAATCCAAAAGCAGGTTGTAAGTGTTTGGGAGGAAAAAGTTATTGCGTCTAGAAATGACTTTCTACGCTCGTACCGCAAGCTAGAAGTCGGAAGTCAAAAGGCAAAAAGCTTATAGGATAGGCTTTTGTGCGATTTTCAATCGTTGCTCTATTTGGGCGGTGCTGTACTAGCTTTTTCAGTCGTCTTTTAGAGGATTGAAACCATAATCTAGCAGTTTGTAACCAAGACGGTTATTACAACTGGTGCAATATGCTAAATCAAACAAGCAGAAAAGGTAGATTTATAATGATGCTTTGTACCATTTTGCACTTTAATTGTGGTGTAGTTTTAGTTTGCCCAATTTTGACTAAATAGATAACTCTGGGGTATGCCAAAAACTTTAATTAGGAAGTACCACACTCACCACAGAGTTCTGAAAATTGAGTAATGAGTGCAGAGTGCAGTCTCTTCTATACGAGAGGCTGCACTACACGCTAGAGCGTCTCCCCTTCGGTGCGAGACGAGCTTTCTATATTCGGAGAAGACCGCACTGGCCTGACTACACAGACAAAACTCACCTCCGCAGGTCATCAAACCCTTGAATTGGTATGCTTTCCACGGAGGCAGACTTTGCTTATGTAGTAGCTAATCATAGTCGCCCAATACTCTTAAAAAATCCTCTTATTGCCTGACCATATTTTTGACCTTTAGGCTCATTATAAAACTATGTAATGATGCCTTTTTATTAATAAAACTGTCATAGCTACTAATTGGTAGTTTTTCGTTTTTTTTGTATATTAGGATAAATGTCAAAACTTGATTTATTACCCATTACATAGTATTGAAATCGACGCTCGATAATTTTGTTCAATCGGGAAATAAAATCATAAATAAAGCCTGGATTGTTCCTAATTTCTGTCAATGCTGTGATCAATTTCCCTTGTTTTATTGGCTCTACAACTTGAAGGTAAGCTACATTTTTCTTATAGACTGCAAGATTATAAGACAGAGCGTGCATTAAAGCTGGATTCTTTTTCACAATCTCTTGTTGCATGAAAGAATTAGTAGCTTTGCAGTATTGATTTAGACGTGGTAATTGGCTTTGATATACAAGAGAGCCAGGGCGCGAACGGTAGAAATAATAAGGTTTTGGTTCAATAAAAAAGCGAGCTCCTTTGATTAAGCATTTCATATCCAGCCAAAAGTCTTGACCCATTCTGATGTCTTCATCATATTCGATGCCGTGCTTAACCAAAAATTCTCGTTTGAATAGAGGCTTGCTTAAACCAAGATGCAACCCTGGTTGTCCATAGACATCAGTTTCTACAAAATAAACGATATCAATTTGGAGAACTTTATCTATACTTTCTCCACTTTCTTCAATTAATGTGCTCCAAGGGGATGTTTCACCATCCTTGATTAAGTAAACATCATCAGCAATCATGTCTGCATTTATTTCATTTGCCCGCGACACAAGCTTTTCTAATCTTTCTGGAGCATACCAATCATCTGAATCAAGGACAGCAATCCATTCTCCTTGGGCTGCTCTAAGGGCACGATTTCGTGCAGCAGCAGCCCCAAGATTTTGTTGATTAACTATTACTTTGAGACGTTGGTCTTTAAAACTTTTAGCGACTTCGACAGTTTTATCACTTGAAGCATCATCGACTATAATAACTTCAATATCAGTAAGTGTTTGCTCTAAAGCTGATTCTATTGACTTCGCAATATAAGCTTCAGTATTGTAAGCAGGGATAATGACAGAGACTTTAGGATTCATAAAACTGGACTCTAGACTACAAGATTCGGTAAAAATACTAAAAGTCTGACGATAATTTGATAATTTATTTTTTAGTATACAACTCAGTAGTTAAGTGAGAATAAATGATGATTCCTTAAGCTCGTTGGGAGTGTGG
>NZ_JAWJTF010000228.1:0-3477 GCF_048836525.1 Nostoc sp. CALU 546 | reverse complement strand
AGACGCTAAAAGCATAGATGCTCCAGATAAGTCCATACACGCTGTTGGCTGGAGACATTCTCAATGGCTTTTTTCATAATCCTTCCCACGGTTGCGATCCCCGGTCTAACATAAAGAATATTCCTAAAGCGATCGCTCATGAGCATGGACTGGAAAGAAGTCAGAGGCAACTGGGTAATCATTCCCCGAAATCCCATAGGTATCGTTCATTTTTTGGGAGGTGCATTTGTCGCCACTGCACCGCACATCACTTATCGCTGGTTACTCGAACAATTGGCAAGTAAGGGTTATGTTGTAATTGCTACACCTTTCGTCAATACATTGGATCATACTGCGATCGCAAAATCAGTGCTACTAAATTTTGACCGCACCCTCGAACGCTTACAAGACTCTGGGGCATTACGCAAACTTTACTTCCCCATCTACGGCATTGGACATAGTATGGGCTGTAAACTTCACTTGCTGATTGGTAGCCTCTTTAAAGTAGAACGTGCAGGTAATATTTTAATATCCTTCAATAACTACGCCGCGAAAGAAGCTATCCCACTAGTAGAACAGTTTAATTCTACTTTGAAAATCGAGTTTACACCCTCACCCTTGGAAACTAACAAGCTTGTCCAAGCTCGTTACAATATCCGACGCAATTTATTAATAAAATTTAGTAATGACACCATTGATCAATCAGCAGCTTTAACCAAAATCTTACAAGAACGTTTTGATGACATGGTGACAGCACAAACGTTACCAGGAACTCATACAACACCTCTAGGTCAAGATATTAAATGGCAAACTGGAACATCTTTCACCCCCTTTGATGCATTAGGGCAATGGTTTAAGCAAGAAGCATACCGCGACTTAAACCAGCTAAAAACCACTATCCTTTTGTGGTTAAATCCTCTGGCAGCGCCATAATTTTTTATGAGTGTTAAACAGCCATAAATTCGACGCGAAAAGAAAAAATAGTTAGTAGTATAATCCAGATGTACTACTAACTAGCCAATATCATATTTTTATTTTCTATTTTTACAGCAAATTATTAATGAGTGTTTCTTACAACTTTCTATGTTTCAAATACTAATAATTGATGACGATTATTCAATAAAAATACTCCTGAAAAGGATGTTGGAAAAACAGGGTTATGAGGTAGTTACAGCCAGTAGCGGCGAGGAAGGAATAGAAAAGGCACTGGCTTACCGTCCTGCGCTAATTATTTGTGATTGGATCATGCCGGGTTTGACTGGACTAGAAGTTTGCCACCGCATTAAGACAGACCCCAAATTTTTTACCACATTCTTTATTTTATTAACATCCTTAGATTCCGTTGCTGATTGCGTCAAAGGTTTAGATGCTGGTGCTGATGATTTTATCTCCAAACCTATTGAGCATAATGAATTACAAGCACGGGTAAGAGCAGGATTACGCCTACATCAATTGAGTAGAGATTTGCAGGCTCAAAAGTTGCTTTTAGAATCAGAAATGTCAGAAGCAGCAGAATATGTGCGATCGCTGCTGCCTTTTTCCATGACTGAACCATTCAATATAAATTTCCGATTTATTCCCTCGCGACAACTTGGCGGTGACTGTTTCGATTACTATTGGCTTGATGATGATTATCTGGCAATTTACTTACTCGATACTGCCGGACATGGACTCAAAGCGACTCTTCCCTCTGTTTCAGTGCTGAATCTGTTGCGTTCCCGTGCGCTCAAAGGTCTAAATTACTATCAACCGAGTGATGTATTGAAGGCTTTAAATGATACCTTCCAGATGAATTATCAAAATGACAAATATTTTACGATTTGGTACGGAGTTTATAACCGAATCAATCGCCAGCTAATTTATGCTAGTGCAGGTCATCCACCAGCAGTTTTAGTAACCGGCACATCTCCAAGGAAGTCTGAAGTTAAACTCTTAAAAACCCCCGGTATGCCAGTCGGCATGTTTCCAGAGGCAAAATATGTTGATGGTTTTTGCAATATTGAAAAATTCAGTACCCTTTACATTTTTAGTGATGGCGCTTATGAAATAACTAAATCAGATGGCACACTTTGGAGTCTAGATGCTTTTATTCAGCTACTAGTTAGCTTACAAAATCCTATTGATAGCCAACTTGATCACATACTGAGTTATTTAATCGCCCTCAACTCCAAAGATGCTTTTGATGATGATTTATCTATTTTGCAAATGAAGTTTGATTAGTTATGTTTTGGAGAGTAAAACCTGATTAAATGCGTCTTGGCTGGGGAATATTTCAAATACTTTATCCATGTTAGTCAGTTCAAATAATATTCTGACTTGCTCATTAATTGAGCAGAGAACAAGCTTTGTATCCGCTGCTCGTAAGGTTTTGAAAGCTAAGACTAAAGCTCCTAAACCGGAACTATCCATAAACGTTACATCTTTAAAATCAACTAACACAATTTTCGCACCATTTTCTATAACATCAGTGATATTTTGTCGAAACTCTTGCGAAGTTGTGGCATTTAAATTACCACTGAGCTTAATAACTTTTACTTGTTCTCTCATGATTATGTCACGTTGATTTGTGTAAATGATGCTCTGATGTCGCTATTATATACCCATCATAGAACATTTAAAAATGCTTGCAAAATAAAATCCAAGATTACATATTGGGTAATCGTTGATAATTACTTAGGATGTATAAAGATTAATTATAAACATTTTCATCTGATTTTTTTAATCACAAAAAAATCATTAGCTCAATACAAGTATAGTTTTTCTAGTAGGAACAGACCAATTATAAATAAAGAAGGTAAGTAAGTCGGTATAGTAAAACTCATGTATGTTTATTTTTGTAAGAAAGATGGAATGACTGATTTTTAAGTTGTTTGCTGATTTGATGTTTCTTCATATAGGTTGATTTTCAATGCCCGCTTGCTTGCATCTCATTGACATAGGTATATACTGATCTACAAGCTGAAGTTACTGCTTTTCAGATTATTTCCCAAATATTTTTGCAAAACTGAGGTTCTCCAACAAACCTCATAATGATAGTCATGATTAAACAATTCAAAATTCAATGGGTTGCTGCGATCGCATTGCCTGGGTGGTAGGTATCGATTATTCTCCAATTTAGCGACGGGTCTGCATTACACACCAAATTTTCCCCTGCTCTAGCCCCCAATTCAGTACTACAAGCAAAAAGACTATGAAAATTACTTAACTATCGGGGTTTTATCTCAGAATCATTAGTGGATATAATCCTTTGTTGAATACTGAATACTTATGATAGTAACTAGCATCTACGTTTATTTATGTCCAATTACTTACATAATTAAAATAATTTACCTCTAGAGTGCCGCTCTAAAGCCAAAAATTTCGGTTTCAACAGCGCCAAGCAAGCTTGAAGCTACACCAATGCGCTAAAAGAAGTTCTCTGAGGCGATCGCCTCTCCTATTTTAGTATTCCCAATATCTGTCATTTCTCAACAGACAACACAAAAAGTAAAGAGTTAT
>NZ_JAWJTF010000323.1:0-2238 GCF_048836525.1 Nostoc sp. CALU 546 | reverse complement strand
AGATGGAAGTTTCTTCAAAGGCCCTGATTGGATTGAGTGATGATGGAGTTGAGAGAGGTGGGAAATAATACTCCCCTCAGCTATATAGATTTAAATTTATGCACTGCTATTAAAAATCAGTTGATTCTCTATTCAACTAGATGGAAGTAAGAAAACGCATTAAGAAAAATTTAATTACTTTGCTCTTAAGCTTGATATATAAGGCTGACAGCCGCCATTACTGTGCAACTTCCTTGCTCGGTCGAAGTTAAGGCGGCGATCGCAAATCAATCTGGTTGATCATATACACATTACTGAACTGAAATTACTAATGGAACTGAGGCAGGGTCAACCCACTCATTTCCTTCGTAGTAGTTAAAGTGGTTATGATAGCCTGATTCCGTACTATCATTAAAATCAAACCAGCCTGCAAACACTTTCAGTTTCTCTGCTGTTCCTTCAATCCTTAAAGAACTGGCAGAAACCATAACCTTGAGAGAACAATCACTCTTACGAATGAGTAACGAATTTAAACAAGAATCATAAGGTGCTGGGTCAACTTCGTTGGCAGGTATACAAATTTGTACATCCTGAGATTGAAGCAATTCAAGAATTGATTGGCGAATGCTTTTGAGATCGGTGGATGTACCTGACAGATCAATCTCACCGCCATAACTGTTGTTGCTAAAACGAATATAAATCACACTTGTCTATTTCAAATATACGTTTGTCGTTTGTGGTTTTAATGTCGTGTAATGTGGGTTAGACGACATTCAAGGGAAAGCGGCTAAAAGTCAGTGGATAAAATTTTTTCACAGCCAATCACTTTCACTAACAGTACGTTAGTAACTGGATACGCTCAGGGATGATTCCCATTATTAAGCTGTTGATTAGTGCAAAGAATAATCTATGGATGCTGCCGAATTGCTCAGACGTTATGCCGATGGCGAGAGAAATTTTCAAGGAATTGATTTGAGTGGGGCTAAATTGAATGGGGTGGATCTCAGAGATATCAATTTGAGTGGAGCTAACTTGAGTAGAGTCGATCTAAGTGACGCTAATTTGAGCGGTGCTAATTTGAGTGATATCAGTGCGGCTCTTTGGGGTCGCATGAGTGGTGCTAATTTAAGTGGGGCTAATTTGAGTAAAGCTAATCTGAGTGGTTGCGAAATGTTGGGGGTTAACTTAGAAAATGCCAATACTAGAGGTGCTAGGTTGGGGACTTTGGAAAGTGCTTTCGTTCGTAACACTATTAATCCAGATGGAGTCCTGATTGAAGGCCCTATGACTATTGAATAATTCCTCTGTAAAAGGCGAGTTTGCTTGCACCCGAAGAATTCGTAAATTCTAATTAAAACTAAGAAATCAACTAAGAAAAAAAATTTCTAACACTATTAAGATTGGCTAAATTCTTTGATGGAGGCTTTTGCACCAAGTTCTGTCAATTTTTGGCAGATATCTTCAGCCTGCTGTTTTGATATATTTCTTGTAACTGAATGGGGTAAATATTCAAGCACAATTGAAACGGCTTTATCTCTAACTCCTGTGGCATCGCCGATGATTTTAATAGCATCTTTTTGTCTGTCGCTTGGAATTTCCTCAGCAATCACAAAAAATCGCTCAGAACTATTTTTTCGGATAACGCAAGAACCAAACTGCCACAGCGTTTTTTTCTCTTTATCGCTTAGGCTAACTGGAAAATCAAAATCATCAACTTGCCGGCGGATTTCATCTATCTTGCCCCAGCCTATAAGCTCTATGTAAGTTCGTCCTACACCGATTTCACATCCATGCTGGTCATAAATCTCTAGCCACCCATCATCACCATCAGTCGATACGCGCACGGCGTAGGTAAAGTCGTTAGAGTATGGCACTTGACAGACTCTAACACAGCCCAAACCGCATTTAGCTATCCGTGCGTCGTAATAATTATATGCACTCCTTATAGATTCTGGTAGATTCTCAAGCATTTCTGGGTGGCGACGAAGATCGAGAGTGTATCTTCCAAGTAATTCCTCATCTTCGTCAGGTTCTTTGTTTTGGATGTAGGCTCGATACTGTTTCAGCACATGGCTTTCATACAGATGTTCGTAATACTGTTTTATCAGCTCATCATTAAAAGCCATACTGCCCCCTATTTGTTAAAGCGAAGATTAGCCAACCGAGAAGCTTTTGGTTCAGTTTTGATAACCATACCGTAATTGCACAGGCTTGAGCAGAAAGAGCGCAATCACCCTCACGCAACGGTAATGATATTTA
>NZ_JAWJTF010000378.1:0-1767 GCF_048836525.1 Nostoc sp. CALU 546 | reverse complement strand
CGCAACCCAACACAAAACTATCATTTTGTCTGGGAACTATTATGGATTGGAGTTATATGACCCAGAGATACCTTTACAGCTAAGATTGGTATAGCCGTAGCTGCAATAAGAACAGCAGTAGCCAGGATAATTGCAACTGGTTTACCACCATATTGAACTAAGACTTTAAAAATATTTTCTGCTGTTTGACCTCCAGCTTGAACTAATTCTACTGTCTCTGATTTGTTTAAAGCAGCAGTAATGTTTTCAGCAATATCGAGAAGTTGTTCTGTATTGTTTGTCTGGCTGGGAATATCTAGAGATTTATCTGTTGGCTGTTGCTGCACGGGTAAATTTTCATTTTCAGCATAGTAAGTAGACATCGTTTTGCACTCCTCTCTTGTTGGGATGTCTCTATACTCGCCTGTAGTCCATAGTTATACGTAGGATGTAGGTAAATGTAGGATTAGGTCATAAATACAAAGAATGTCTACATAGACGTAGGATTACGTAGGTTTTGCTGTAAAATACTAAGCTTATATCCAGGTTTTAACTTTACTCTACCAACTTAACCAGGTTAAATGGAAGCTGAAGAAGCATTAGAATCTATTAAGCAAATATTTGAGGAGAGGAAAGGAAAAGTAGTATTACTGGGCAAGTTAGAAGAAAAAGTTTTTCTACTAAGTTGGCAAGGGATGAATTATAGTCAAATGCCTTCTAAAATAAAGAAGTCTAATCCTACTGCCAAACCATATACAGAACAATATTTAAAAGAAATAGGCAAAAATTTAATTGATAAGATTAAAACAGTTTTAGATATATACGATCTTGATAAAAGAAATTTTCGCGAAGAAATTAAAAATTTTTTTAATAAAAATCACAATCACTATCCTAAGAAAGTACCTTATATCACT
Organism: Nostoc sp. CALU 546; assembly: GCF_048836525.1. Lineage (NCBI taxonomy): Bacteria > Bacillati > Cyanobacteriota > Cyanophyceae > Nostocales > Nostocaceae > Nostoc > Nostoc sp. CALU 546. The sequence goes on along the minus strand of NZ_JAWJTF010000378.1, from coordinate 874 downwards.
GCGCCAAAATCTGATTTTATTACCTCTCAAAAGCTAGTCAATAATAGTCAATCAGAGCTAAATCATAATCCCTTCATTCCCCTTAATGGCAGAGTAGAAGAAAAGTATCTATTCTTTGACCGAGAGGGCGAAATCCGGCGAGTATTAGAGGTACTAAATAGCGGTAGTAGTGTCGTTTTAATTGGGGAGGAGGGAATTGGTAAATCCTCGCTGCTATGGATGATTTGTCAAGAAGCAGAAACTCGTCTAAACGTTAAACGTCAGCCAGTTTTCTTAGACCTGAATTTACTTCATAATGAAAGTCAATTTTATAGTGCCTTGTGCCACGAGATTGGTATACCCGAAAGTAAAGACTATCAGTTAACCCGCAATTTGCGAAATCATAAAATACTACTGGCTCTAGACAATGTAGGAAAGCTTACAGGCGAAGGTTTTACTCGCAACATAAGGGATTATTTGCGCGGTTTAGCTGAAGGAAGTAATGCTCCGTTGAAGCTGATTTTAGCTGCCACCGAACCCCTCAACAACCTTTTTAACGATAGTCAGGAGCAAGGTAATACTTCTCCGTTAGCAGGTATTTGCCAAGAGGAACACATTCATCCTTGGGATGAAGCTACTATGCGTGCTTTTATTACCAACCGTTTGGCTAGAACTTCTGTGAGTTTTACAGAAGAAGAAATCATCCGACTCATCCAAGAAAGTGGCGGACATCCTCGCCAACTGATGCAATTGTGTTATCGAACTTATTCGCGGTATGTGGAGAGTTTGCAATGAATGACACCGCTTTGACCTCTCCCCCAACCCCTCCCCTGCGAGGGGAGGGGAGCAAGATTACTCCTACTCCCCCTTCCCTCATAGGGAAGGGGGCTGGGGG
>NZ_JAWJTF010000221.1:0-3582 GCF_048836525.1 Nostoc sp. CALU 546 | reverse complement strand
TATGGTTTAATGGGATGGATTTTTTAGTTTGTTTATTATGTCCCATTATTCTGTGAATAGGATATGTAGCCCTACGTCGCTTAAGATTTTAATCATGTCACCCCAAATGGTGGACACAGCGTTCCTATACTATCTCTATTAAAATCACCTCAGTCTTTGTGGTACTACAAGTAATTGTTTTAGTATCATTAATTTGTATTACTGCTACAATCAGTTGGGTTATCCGCGATTTATTAGATAGACTTTCTACTAATCCTCAAAACTCTTTACTAGCTATTCTGTTAGTGACACTATCTTTTACAGGGGTAGCGATCGCTTGCTGGACAACTTTACCACAAATTATTGCTATTGATGAGGCACGCAAACAAGCAAGAAACTTATTTATCACTACTCTCGATACTGTTCCAGATACGGTTTTAGTATTAGATGAAAAAGGTATAATTTGTCAAACCAATGCTGCTGCTGAAGAATTATTTGAAACAAGCATTCAACAGTTGCTTGGGAAAAACTTGAATCAACTCCTAATGTGCTATCGCGGTACACCGGAACAATGGTCTATTAGAAGTGAGCAAAGTTTAAGAATAAACCAAGGTTTACGAATTGTTGAATCGACTATTTCACAGCCATTTAATTCCCAGCTACGGGAATATATTGTAATTGTCCGTGATATCACTAAGCGGAAGCTAGCAGAGGAAGAATTAGTTCAGTACCGTTATCAGCTTGAGCAGTTGGTGCTAGAGCGCACCATTGAACTTATTAGAGTTAATCAACAACTTCAACAAGACATTATCAAGCGTCAAGAAGCACAAGAGCAATTACTACACAATAGTCTTCATGATGGACTAACTGGATTGCCTAACCAAAGATTATTTATGGAGCGGGTGCAGCAGGCAATAGAACATAGTAAACAGCAAAATAATTATTTATTTGCTGTCCTCTTCTTAGACCTAGACCGCTTTAAAGTTGTTAATGACAGCCTTGGACATCTACAAGGAAATCAACTTTTGATTGCAATTTCTCACCGACTAAAGTCAGTTCTACGAGTTGGAGATATAGTTGCCCGTTTTGGTGGAGACGAGTTCACAATATTACTTGAGGAAATTGAAGATATCAGCACCGCTATACATGTAGCCGAGCGAATTAAAAAGGTGCTAGCTTCGCCATTTCAATTAAACGAGCATCGGGTGTTTACTAATGTTAGTATTGGCATCGCTTTAAGTAAAAGAGATTATGAGCAAGCAGCACAGATTTTACGCGATGCCGATGTAGCAATGTATTGTGCCAAAGCACTTGGTAAAGCGCGTTATGAGGTTTTTGACCCAAAGATGCACGAGGGTGCAGCTTTGCTCTTGGAGTTAGAAACTGCTTTACGTCATGCGCTGCTCAAGCAAGAAGATTTTCGTCTTGACTACCAGCCAATTGTTTCACTGACAACTGGCAAAGTTATTGGATTTGAAGCACTGATACGTTGGTATCATCCAGAGCGAGGACTTATTTCCCCGCAAGATTTTATTCCCCTGGCTGAGGAAACGGGAATGATTGTTAGTATCGGGGAATGGGTGCTTTATGAAGCCTGTCACCAAATGCACAGATGGCATCAACAATTTCCTACGTCACTACCTTTGACAATTAGCGTCAATTTTTCTGGTAAACAAATCACGCAACCCGATGTATTTAAACAGGTTAAACATATTTTGCAGCAAACTGGACTGGAGCCATGCTGTTTGAAATTGGAGATTACTGAAACTTTGTTGATGGATAATTTTGAATTAGCTACCACTGTGCTTTCCCAGCTAACAGCGCTGAATGTCGAGACGCACATGGATGACTTTGGTACTGGCTATTCATCCTTGAGTTATCTGCACCGCCTACCAATCAAAACCATTAAGATTGACCGCTCTTTTGTCACGAGTATAGGTAGTCGAGGAGAAAATTTAGAAATTATTCGAGCGATTGTGACATTAGCCCATAATTTAAATATGTCTGTAACAGCAGAAGGAATAGAAACTGTAGAGCAATTAGCACAATTGAAGGCTTTACAATGTGATTATGGACAAGGGTATTTTTTCTTACCACCGATGGAACGTGCAGAAGTAGAAAGACTACTTGCAGCTAACTTATGCTCCAAAAACTTTTTAAAGAGATAAAATCTTGGGATTAAAATCTGTTTAGAGAAACATCTTGTAAAGTTGGGTGAGCAATCTCACTTGATAATTTATATTAGTGTAGTACTGACTGTAGCTGAAAATCTTCTGCATTATTAACTAACCCTTCTTCTAATAAGAGTTCGTTCACAAAAGTATCAATTTTCTTTCTATCGATATTCTGCATGACTACAATGTGTACCCAATCTTCAAAAATTGCTAACTGCCACTTTTTAATTAACCTTTGGGAAGGTTTTTGAAAGACTACGGTATTGGAAAAATTATTGAGCATACATGGATATTCTCTGATTTGGAGTTGTTGGAAAAGATATTGAGCATTATCAATACAGGTCTTTGCTTCTCTGGCTAATCCATCATAACCCCTTGTTTGCGTTGCATACCAGAGAATCAGAGGGGTATGACCGTTTCTAGAACCCAGAATTGTTGTATCTGTTGAACCAATATATTCAATTGCGGTTTCAACTTTTTCTACCCATTTCTTTTTAGTTAAAACTACACCGCAAGGTAAGGGAGAACCAATGAATTTAGCAGAAATAGCTACACTATCTATGGGTTTTTGAAAGTTAATTTGCGGAGCGCCATCTAGAAAGGGTAATATTAATCCTGAAAGTGCGGCATCACAATGAATGTAGTAATCTTTAATCTGATTACGCTCTAAAATTTCTAGAACTTTGTCTAAGTTATCAATCGCACCTTTGACAGTAGTGCCAATATTTAAATTGATGATCGCTGGATAACTACGATTGTCACTAATTGATTTTTCAAAATGTTCATAATTCATCTCTCCATTAATTTGTGAATTAACAACATTATGTTGAATGCGGAATAATTTGGCTGCTTTGGGTATGGAGTAATGAGAGTCTTCTGAAGAGTAAAGAATTCCATTAGGGTAGATTTCTCTTGCTAAAAACATTCCATATAAATTACCTTCAGTCCCGCCAGCAGTAATATAACCCCAAAATTGATTTTCTGGAATCTTATAGAGGTGAGCAAAAAAAGATAATACTTCTTGCTCAAATTTACGAGAATGAAGACCAAAATCTGGCTCAATATATGGATCTCCAGCATTATTTAACAGAAAATTAAAAAATTTTGCGATCGCACTGTAGTCACAAGTTAAATTATATGGATAACCTGCATGAAACTGCGATCGCTGTTCTATTTGCAGCAGAAAATCTGCCAACTCTTTAGCAACTTTATCTGACATATCTTTGAATCTCTTGAATTTTAAGTTAAGGGATGTTTTGGTCTAAATTACACGTATCACTCAGTACCTTGAGATTTTCTTAAGAGTACAGACATTTCGTTTTTTCTTTGATAAGAATACTGCGAGAATACATGGCTATCTTCAGTAAAAATACCCAATTTTTTTGTTGACTAGTCTATTGCCCTTAAAAATATAGCACTAGTATTTGAT
>NZ_JAWJTF010000212.1:0-3946 GCF_048836525.1 Nostoc sp. CALU 546 | reverse complement strand
GTTAGTGTATGCGTTCGCTATTTTGGGTGCATTATCTTTACAAGGAGGGCCTATTTTCTGGGTGGCTGGACATCGTTTGCATCATGCTCATACTGAAGACGAATATAAAGATCCCTACTCTGCCCGCAGAGGTTTTTGGTGGAGTCATATCCTGTGGATTTTTTATCCCCGTCCAGAATTCTTTGAATATGAGCGCTATCAGCGGTTTGCTCCTGATTTAGCGCGAGATCCCTTTTACCGTTGGCTCAATCGCTACTTTCTACTACTGCAAATTCCAGTTGGATTGTTGCTTTATGCACTTGGCGGTTGGTCATTCCTTATCTATGGTCTATTTTTCAGATATGTGATTCTCTGGCATACGACTTGGTTGATCAACTCAGTCACTCATATGTGGGGATACCGCACTTTTGACAGCAATGATAATTCTCGTAATCTTTGGTGGGCAGCTATTCTCACCTATGGCGAAGGGTGGCACAATAATCACCATGCCTATCCTCATGTAGCGAAATGTGGTTGGCGCTGGTGGGAAATCGATATGACTTGGTGGGCAATTGGATTGTTGAAAACAGTCGGTTTGGCAAAAGATGTCAACCTGCCACCCAACCGGGTGATAAAAGCTGGAGATTTGTAGATTTTGTCGCAACCTGTAGGTATGCAAAGCTTGCAGTTGAAGCTGTAGTTCTGGCTACTCCTACTGTTGCTAGCTAGTTGTTTGTTTTTGTTCCTCAACTCCACAATATCAGCGCTCTCTAAACAGAGAGCGCTTTTCTCTTTTACAAGTTAAGGACAAAGCATCATGCAATCCGTGCAGGAGTCGTGAAAAATAGCGATCCTGTGATTTTTGAATTATGTGAATTAGTTTGCGATCGCATTGGCAATCAAATACAAAAACGGGCCAAAGAATTTGAACATATTAAACCCTTTAGCACCCTCTCAAAATAACTGTTTCCTCAGTTAAGAAAAGCAAAAGTTTCAATAATTTTGCAACTGAAATATATATTGTTTTGTCATGGATGTCAAGAGTTAAAATTCTAAAAAACCTGGCTGGACTTTTGACTCTTGAGACCCTCTACAAAACAATATGGAAGTATTTTTATTGTAAAGATATTATTAATTATCGTATTTTAACTTGAACTCAACTTTTTCTTTAGTTATATTATCATTATTTGGTAAAGCTTTTTCATACCAGTACATAAAGATAATTTATTTAATTAAGATTTTATATTTTGTAATATTGCAATGCTCTCCAATGATGTATCAGGTTATGAAACTGATTTCAAGCAAATCCTTCATCAAATTAGGATGCTGGCTGTACAAATTCACCAGTCCCTTGAATTGAGTGAAATTCTCAACATTATTGTCGCCGAAGTCAGAAAAACCTTAGAAAGCGATCGCGTTGTTATCTATCGCTTCTTGCCTGATGGAGATGGAGTCATAGCTGAAGAGTCTGTCAGTGGTGCATGGAAACCGATTTTAGGGCAATTAATTTATGACCCTTGCTTCAATACCACATGGGTAGAGCGATATCAAGAGGGACAGATTAATATCATTGAAGACATTGATACTAAACAGCTTGATCCTTGTTACAAAAAATTATTAATGGGTTTGCAGATTCGAGCTAATTTAGTAGTACCTATTTTAATAAATAGTCAGAAAAATAATGGAATTTCTAGTACATATCCTCATCTGTGGGGCTTACTAATTGCTCATCAATGCAGTAGTCCACGTCAGTGGAGTTCTTTAGAGACTGAGTATCTCCAACTGGTAGCAGCAGAACTAGGAATTGCTCTTGGGCAAATAAAATGGCATCAGCGATTGGCTACGCCCTGCCAATCGCTAAGTACAACGCAAGTTGCCAATCAGATTGATCGAGAAACATTGAGATCAATTGAAGCGCTATGTCATACCACTTTGATGATCTCGCTTTACACAATGGATGGTTTACCGTTGATGCAAAACCCCGCAGCCCTCCGCTGTTATGGGGGTAGCTTGCACGCTAACTCATCAACCGAAAATACTTTTCTGTCCCACTTTGTTGACAAGAATGTTGGGCAACAAGCTATCGAGGTGATTAATTTAGGTGAAATGTTCAGCATTGAAACCCAGGTGTTTACAAATCAGGGGATTCGGTGGCATTGTATTGACACACAATGTACCCGCGATCCTGTAACGGGTAACTCCACGATCCTCGTCAACGAAAAGGATATTACCAAGCAACAAGCTGTACTGCAAGAACGCCAGCGTGCAGAGTCAGAATTGCTCTGGCGGGAAGCTTTGCTGCGTTCCATGACTGACACTTCTTTGCTAGGATTCTTTGTTGTTGACAATGGCACCGACGAAATCCTCTATTTCAATCACCGCTTCTGTGAAATATGGGGCATTGAACATCTAGAAGCCCAGATGCGGCTGGGTGCTTTAAAAAACAATGACATAATTCCCGACTGTATACCTTCAATTGCCGATGTGCCAGCATTTGCCCAATCGTGTAAACCATTGCAGTCTCAAGAAAATCGTTGCACAATTGAGGATGAAATCTTATTTGTCGATGGACGAACGATCCGCCGCTTTTCCAGCCAAATTCGGGATACTCAGGATCGATACTTTGGCAGACTATACATTTTTGAAGACATCACAGAGCGTAAACAAATCGAAGCTGCACTCAAAGCCAGTGAAGAAAGATGGCAGTATGCCTTGGAAGGAAATGGCGATGGAGTTTGGGACTGGAATGTTCAAACTAACGAAGTCTTTTTCTCCCGCCGATGGAAAGAAATGTTAGGGTTTGCAGAACATGAGATTGGTAACATACTCAGTGAATGGGATCAACGGGTTCACTCCGATGATAAACCACGGGTTTACGAGGAAATTAACAAGCATTTTCGCGGTGAAACTCAACAGTATGTCAGTGAACATCGTGTTAGGTGCAAAGATGGAACCTACAAGTGGATTCTAGATCGGGGGCAAATTTTTAGTCGCGCAGACAATGGTCTTCCCCTACGGATGTTAGGAACCCATACTGATATTACTGAACGCAAGCGTATGGAAGAAGCGCTGCGATCAAGTGAACAACGCTATCGTTCTGTAATTACAGCGATGGCAGAAGGTATTGTCCTACAGAAAGCTGATGGACGCATTACTGCCTGTAACGAGAGTGCCGAAAGAATTTTAGGGTTAACAGCTGACCAAATGATGGGGCGAAGTTCCATTGATCCGCAATGGAAACCCATTCACGAAGATGGTACTTCTTTCCCAGGCGAAACCCATCCCGCTATTGTCACCTTACACACAGGACAACCTCAATTTAACGTCGTTATGGGAGTTCACAAACCTGATAGTAGCCTGTCATGGATTTCCATTAATTCTCAACCACTGTTTAAACCAGATGAATCACAACCTTATGCTGTAGTGGCATCATTTACAGATATCACAGTCCGCAAACAAGCAGAACTCGCGCTGCGACAACAAGCAGAACGGGAACGGATGATTTCCGCGATCGCTCAACACATGCACCAATCCTTGGATTTAGATGAAATATTGAACACAACTGTTGCCGAAGTCAGACAATTTCTACAAACCGATCGCGTCATTATCTACCGTTTTAACCGTGATTGGAGCGGTCTAGTTGTTACGGAGTCTGTGACAGAAGGTTGGCAATCGCTCCTTAATATTGAAATTACAGACAGCTATATTGTAGAAAAGCAAGGACAGTTTTATCAACAAACTACGCTCAAAGCTACTTCAGACATTTATACCGCAGGACTTGTCCCTTGTCATATAGAATTACTGGAACAGTTGCAAGTCAGAGCTAAATTAGTTGTACCGATTTTACAAGGCGATGGGCTTTGGGGACTGTTAATTGCTCATCATTGTAGTGCCCCACGTGAGTGGCAACCTTGGGAGGAAGAACTGCTTCAGCAATTGGCAACACAGGTGGCGATCGCTATTCAGC